>RPOO01000021.1 GCA_003857025.1 Methanothrix sp. | reverse complement strand
TGCCTACAGTGCCAATTTCACATTAGCCATCCAGGCCGACGGCGGCGATGATAGGAGCAAGATCCTGGCCATGAGCTTGGCTCTTGGCCGAGCGTTGGCGAGAGCAAAACGCGATGAATGACGCTCTAGAATGCGTTTCCACGATTAAGATAAAAAAGAAGACAACAGGCCGGAGACCCGGCCTTTCGAGATTGCTTTCAAGCTAACCTTATATCTTGACTTCATGCTTTGACAAACTTGCTCTTGGGCGCGCCGCAGGGGCACTTCCAGGTGGACGGCAGCTGTTCGAAGGGAACATTGCCGTTCTCTGCCGGATCATAAATGTAACCGCAGACCGTGCACTTCCACTTTGAGGCTGTGGCGGTGGTGGCGGCAGTTTTGGCATTCCCGCTGCCTGCTTGGTTGCCGATGGGTATCTTCAGGGCCGTGCTGATTTCTGAAGAAGAGACGCCCTCCTGGCCGCCGCTGTTGTCATTGACGGTACTGCTGCCGCTGCCGGACTCCTGCAGAGCCGCAACTATCGCTTCTGCGAACTCCTGAGCAGCGGACGGTCCGTTTCCTGTGATGATATTTCCATCCCGGACCACGGCTTCGTCTGAGACGATGGCACCTTTGGCTTTGAGATGATCCGTATCCGACGCAGTGGCTTTCTTACCTTTGAGGAGCCCGGCATCGGCTAAGATCCAGGGTCCGAGGCATATGGCTCCCGTGAGCTTCTTTTGCGCGACGGCAGACTTGGCCAGGGCTTGATAGCCGGAATCCTCATTGAGCTTCAGGTTGTAGATTCCCTCTCCGCCCACGAATACCACGGCGATATAGTCGGACGGCTTGGCATCTTTCAAATCGAGTTCAATCGATGCGCTGCCTCCATTCATCCCCGCAGCGGTCTCAACTCCCTTGGAGGCCAGGACGACGGAATAGCCCATGCTCAGGAAGTAGTCGCGGGGCAAATTCAGTTCATCCTCCTGGTACTGCTCGGGAGCAAGGACCATCAGGATCTTTCCTTTTGTTGGAACTGTACTGGAGCCGGATTGCTCGGTTGTTGTAGTCTGGCCCGGCGAGCTGCTGCCCGAATTGACTGAAGATGTCTCTGTATTGGACGCGCCGCTGTTTTCATCCGCGCCGTCATTTCCAAGCGGGCTATTCCCGTAGCCGGTACCGTAGTTAGTGCCCGTTCCATATCCTGTTCCATAGTTGGTCCCGTAACCGCTTCCAGTAGTTCCATATCCTGTATTCAGGCCTGTGTTCCCGTTTGTGCCGCTTCCCTGAACGGCTTGACAGGATACCGGCACGAAATAGCCGGCATAAGCGGAGTTACAGGACGGGCAGAGCGTGTAGGAATTGACGGAGGCCGCCTCGGCCTGCGTCATGCTGACCACATAGCCGCAGACCGGACACTGCCAGCAAGTGAGAGTGCTTGCGCCTGTGTTATATTGCGATCCATATTGAGCATGAACCGGATTTGCTCCTGCTACAAGTAAGAGGAGAACCATAGTCAAGAATGGAAGCTTCATGGCAGAACGGTGTGAATGTCCGAGAATAAATAAAATGCGAAGGCAAAGAGCAAATGGCGGCTCAATGCCGAATCAATGGCGTTGCCGCCGCCAAATGAGGGCGACAACCATCATGGCGGCAAACGCGGCAAAAAATCCCGGTGCGTCGCTCTTCTTTTCTGGGGCGGCGATTGTGACTGATCCGTTCTTGATCGCACCCGGTTTGAATCCTGCGACATCAGTCACATTCAGGTTTGTCGTTGTATTCGTTTTTGCGGCTTTATTTACCACGAATGACAGATCTGCAGAGCCGCAGCCCTTCGGCAAGACGACGCTCACAGTCTTGGATTTTTCGTCTATGCTCCAGGATGGATTGCATGAGCCGGATATGCCCTGCGCCGTGAGCACGGCGGGATCGTATGAGATATTGATTCGCCCTCCGGTTGCGGGTGCCGTCAGCGGCACGAACGCTTTATTTCCGGCTGCCGCTTGAATTGATCCGAGTGCAATTTCGCCAGACTGTGAGGCTGTCACATTGAAGTACTCGCCGAACATCTGAACGGCGTCTACGGCATTTTCCACCCGCACCCGCAGCTCATACTTGCCCGGCGGGACCGCAATGCTTCTGGCCTGGGGCTCCAGGGCGGCAAAAGTGCCCTGCAAGGTATGATTTGCGCCGCCGGGAACCAGCTTTCCATCAATGACGTTTACGAACTGGATGATGCTCTCGCCCGGCTCTATCTTGATGAACTGCGAGCGAGCGGTCTCATTGGCGAGCATTGCATCATAATTTTGGGGTGTCTTCAGGCTCTCGTAGGCGGTTGGCGAGATGTAGTACGCGCTCTTGCCGCTGGTGATCGAATAGATTCTGCCCGTTGGATCAAATCTCACAACCACCTGCACCGGCGGCGTGGATGGAGACAGGTAGAGAATGGCCGGCACCGGCCCGCTATTGGCATCCATGATCCGGCTCTTGTCGTCCTGGAGCTGCAGCATGGTCAGATTCCAGTTCCAGCCGAAAGCCCAGCTATCTCCGGATCCTTGTCCAAGGGCGGTGATGTCGCGGGAGTAGACGGTATTGTTGCTCGAATTGAGGATATCTGCCGTAACCTGGCGAATCTCTGCCGCCCGGACGAGCATGGAGAAGTTTGCACCTGCGGGTGACGAGGCATTGGAAGGCAAGAGGATTTGAGGCGGATTTGGCTTGGGAACTACATATTTCGAGCCGAAGAGGTAGTACCTCAGGGTGTCGTTGTCTGCAACCTTGATGTTCATGCCGGGACCGATGGACACTGTCGAGTCGCGGTTAAGATTGATGTAATCGTTGTTGACCATCACGATGGCAGCCGGCTGAGTAGCTACGATCTCCATATCGCCCATGCCAAGACCCGGCTCGACCGGCAAGACGTATTCATCGGAGATCTGGAAGATGCCGTCGATGGTGGCAAAATGACTCGTGCCGTTGTTGAATACATTGCTGACATGTACGAGAACTATCGGCAAATCAGTGACATCGCCAATGTCCTTCTTGTAAATATAAGTGGAGTTGGATTTGACCACAGCCCCGTCTACCTGCTCGCCGTTTTTAAGAAGTTCAAGGAAGATGCTGTCGTTTGCTACATCGCGAATACGCATCTCATAGCCTTCTGCGAGCGTGTAATTTCCGGCCAGGACTATGCCTTTTACTTCAGTGTCCGTCAGCACCATGCCCAGATACTCGTGCTCCAGCAGGCTTTTCGTGGCCGGTTTGCCAAGCAGGCTGGAATCGTATCCTGCAAACCACTGCGTTCCCAGGAAGCTGATGACGAAATAGCTTCCCCAGGGTTTGTATTCAAACTCCTTGGGCTGCACGAATGTCGTATACTGGAAGCCGTCCTGAAAAGCGGTATTTGTGGTCTGGTTGACCTTCGGCCTGGACGGGGGGAGAACGGTTCTGTCGTGAACGTTGTAAAGAACCAGGGTCTCGGCGCCCAGCTGATTCTCGGGATCGAAGTAAAAGCCGCTGTAGTTCTCGGAGTTCCAGCGGGCAATGGTTGACGAATTATAGTCGCCGAGTCGCACAGGGATGTAAGAGGTGCTGTTATACGTCGGGCCCCTCAACTCATGAACTCCGTAGTCGAAGATTCCACCTTCCGGATAGTAGTAAAGATCAGGGCTGTCGACGACGATGATGGCCAGGTTGCCTGTAAGAGAATGGACGACATTTCTGGTTAATGTTAGGGCTTTATAATTCTGGAACTTGAAGCCGTCCTCGGAAAGGTCAGTGACCTCCATATTATCGAGTTTGCCGCCTTCAAACATCTTGACATCCGGCACGTCGCTCACCTGAAAAATAGCATCCAGCTCGGCGAATCCGGATTTTCCGCCGCTCATGGCATCTTTTAGGTGAACGAGGATAACGGGAACGTCGTCGACCTTGTAAACAAAGCTCTCGCCGGGGGCAACAACGGAGAAGTAAACGATCTTCCCGTTTTTCAGGAGAACAAAGGTGACCATTCCGTTCTTCTCTGAGATCTCATTGATGGCCAGAACGTATCCGCCCTGCAAAGGAAGCGTTGTGTTGTAGTTGAGGGTGACGGTTCGCTCTTCATCGATGAGAACGGCCCGCAGCGCGCCTTTTCCTAGAGAGCTGACCTCTTCGGTGAAGGAGCTTTTAGGATAGCCCGCTAAAAAGAGCTTGCCCATGAATGCGATCGCCTTGTAGGTTCCCCAGGGTTCGTAATCGAATTTCTTTGACCAGGCATTGGAAGTGTAGACGATCTTATCCTTGTCCGCCACCCGTCCGTCCAGCTCGACTTCCAGCTGCTCTCCGCCCTGGTTTTCGTCCAGATCGTAGTAGAACCAGCCGAAGTCGTCTGCGCGCCAGATGCCATTACCGCCGCTGATGTGGCCTCGCACATAAGCGGAATCTACAGGCTCCTGGGCTTTTGCGCCCGGTCCGAGAACGAGCGGCATGGCAAGCATGGCCAACAACATTGCCGCGACTACAACTCCGATAGTTTTGATCCCCAAACACCCCGTGAAGATTGATCTCTGGATAAGCTGTATATGCTATGGCGGAACATTAGCGGAACGGAGTTAGATGTCATCCATTAAACACGTTGCGATATACGGCAAAGGCGGAATCGGTAAGTCGTGTACTGCATCAAACATTGCCGCCGCTTGTGCCGAGGAAGGCCACAGGGTTCTGGTAGTAGGCTGTGACCCGAAGAGCGATTCGAGCATTACTCTGGTAGGAAGACGCATCCCGACCATGATGGATCTGATCCAGCGCGGCGGGGAGATAAAAGAAAAAGATGTGGTCTTTTCCGGGTACAAGGGCGTGAAGTGCATCGAGGTCGGGGGACCTGAGCCGGGCGTGGGCTGTGCCGGTCGGGGCATCATCGTTGCCATCGATTTTCTGCGCAAGGTTTCTCATGCTATGGAAGAAGTGGACCTTGTGCTCTACGATGTGCCGGGGGATATCGTTTGCGGCGGTTTCTCCGCGCCCATTAGAAAGGGGCTGGTGAGCCAGGCTTACATCATCACATCGGGAGAGTACATGCCGCTTTACGCTGCGAACAACATCAGCAAGGGCCTGCGCCGCCTGAATACGCCTCTGGCGGGAGTGATCTGCAACTCTCGCGAGGCCGCTGCCGGAAAAGAGAAGGAGATTGCAGAGAAGTTTGCCGGTGAATTGAACAGCCGCTTGGTGGCTTTTATTCCCAAGGACCCCATCGTCCAGCAGTGCGAGCGGCGAGCGGTGACGGTCATCGAGGGCGCGCCGGCCTCTGAGATCGCGGATGTCTACCGGACGCTGGCCAAAGAGATCATGTCGGGTGCAAAGCCCACTGTTCCTGAGCCCCTGACGGACGAGCGGCTTATGGAGATCTCCAGGATTTGAGGGCGAGGCCGGAAATGTCCCTCTCACCATCTGCAGACTGTCCGCGCATCTTGCTGGCCGGGGACCGCAGTTCCAGCGGCAAGACGACGATCGTGGCAGGCCTTCTCTCTGCTCTGCGCCGCCGGGGCCTGAACGTTCAGCCCTTCAAGGTGGCAATGGACTACATCGATCCCAGCTACCACACCTGGATCACGGGCAGGAGCTGCCGAAACCTGGACGGCTATCTCATGCAGGAAGCTGCCGTTCGAGAGGTTTACGCCCATGCCGCCGCCGGGGCGGACGTGGCTGTGATCGAGGGCGTGCGCGGCCTTTACGAGGGATCCGACGGGGACCTGGGCAGCACGGCCCAGATTGCCAAGATGCTTAATGTGCCGGTCATCTTCGTGGTTGACGCCAGGAGCATCACCCGCAGCGCAGCGGCACTGGTCAAAGGCTACATGGACTTCGATCCGCAGGTCAATATCAAGGGTGTAATTTTAAATAAAGTCGGCAGCGAGCGACACGCCCAGAAGGCAAGGGCCGAGATCGAGCGCTATGCCGGTGTGGAGGTCGTGGGCGTCATCCGGCGCAACGATGAGATGCATCTTGCCATGCGCCACCTGGGGCTTGTGCCAGTTCTGGAGGGCAAGACGCGCCACGAGGGATTTGAGGAGCGGATAGCCAAGATTCGCGAGATCGTGGAAGCAAGCCTGGATATCGACCGCATCTTGGAGCTGGCCCGCGAGTCCACCCCGCTGCCGGAGGTCGCAGCGGACCTCTACCGGGAGAGTACAGAAGGAAAGGGCGTCAAGATCGGTGTGGCCACGGACGAGGCTTTCAACTTCTACTACCGCGACAACCTGGAGCTGATGGAGCTGGCCGGGGCCAGGGTCGTGCCCTTCAGCCCGGTTCACGATGCTGCGCTCCCCGACGTGGACGGAATCTACATCGGCGGCGGCTATCCTGAGCTTTATGCCCGCGAGCTTTCCCAAAACGCCGGTATGCTGCGCTCGCTAGAGAAGGCGCACGAGAAGGACCTGCCCATCTATGCAGAGTGCGGCGGCCTGATGTATCTCGCGCGGGAGATCGAGTGGGATGGCGAGCGGCAGGACATGGTGGGCCTGGTTCCCGGAAAGGTTCGGCGCGGCAGCATTCGCGTGGTCAGCTACGTGCACGGGCGTCTCGCGCGCGCCTGCCCGCTGGGGCCAGCGGGCGAGCCGATCATGGGGCACGAGTTCCACCACTCCGAGCTTTTGATGGATGAGAAAGAAAAGGTGGACTATGCCATTCGCCTGGAGCGGGGAACGGGCATCAAGGACGGCTGGGACGGCGTGGCGGAAGGAAACATGGTGGCCAGCTACTCGCATATTCACAGCGCGTCCTTCCGGGGATTTCCGGCTAACTTCATCAAGGCGTGCCGGAAGAGCTAACGCATGAGGAGAGATCCAAGAGCGACTGATGGCATTCCGGTGCAATCCGGTGACCAGATACACATTTTTAACGCGCAACTATTTATCGAAGGCAGGCTTCTATTATTATCAAGGTGACTGAAAAATGGTAAAGATGCCAGCCGAAGTTAGGGAGACTTTAGAGAAGCAGAAGCCCATACCGATTGCCACGGCCAGCAAGTCGGGAGTGCCGAACGTCGTCTTTGTGGGACTGCTCAAGATCGTGGACGATGAGACGCTCATGTTGGCGGACAACTTCTTCAACAAGACCGCCCAGAACCTGGCGGAGAATCCGAAGATATCCATCCTCTGCTACAACGGCGATACCAAGAAGTCCTTCCAGATCAAGGGCAACGTGACTGTCTGCAAAGAGGGAGAGAACTTCGATCAGATGAGGGCCTGGGTTCACGGGATCAACAACAAGCTTCCGGCGAAGTCCTGCGTCATGGTCAAGATAACCGAGATCTACAATGCCATGTGGGGACCGGCGGCGGGGAAGCAAGTGGCTTGATGAGTGCGGTCAAGGATAAACGATTACTTTCGCCCCGCACGGCGATATTTTTTATACTATTTGCGCATTACTTTAATTGATGACACGTAAAGAGCGACATGTTGTTCTTGAATCTCAAGATGGATGGGATGTAAAGAAACCACATGCCAAGAGAGCATCCGTGCATTGTGATACAAAAACCAAGGCTGTGGATCGCGCAAGAGATACATGCACGAATCAGATTGTTTCCCGCCGAGGACATGCAGTACCTTTGGAAAATGGAAAAGAAGGTATTCACAAAAAATTTGATGAGGTATTGAGCAGCGCGTGCGATTGTTAATGACATCCTGCAACTCATTTTTCTAATTCCTCTCCGGCAAGGAAATCTTTGTTACGCCGCAGGTGCTGGCGGAGGTTTCCGATTTGGCAGAAAATGAACTCAAATCTGAAAAATTCTCCAAATCTATAGTCCGATCCATAGGACCATTATTGTCTCTAAATGAGGAATATATCGAGAAAGATGCAATCCTGTTCCATCCTCAAAATTGCCCAAAGCGAATGGCCTGAAATTCGAGGCAAAGTATCCGAGCCGGCCTTGTGAATGGCCGGCTACTGCGGATCGTACTGGGCCTGGGATAAGCTGGGAAGATTTCAGAGTTCAACGGGGGACAACCGACAAAGACTGCTCGTTCTCAGTCAATCTTAACTTTGGTGGGATCAAAAAGAGATCTGATGGTGCACATTCAAAGCTATTTCGCAGCTTTTATTCGCTGTCTCGTACCTGCTCTGCCCAGGACCGCTTTTCCTCATTCATCTCAATGGATTTTATCGACCCGGCCTCAATATAGGCGATCCTGTCGCAAACTGCTCTTAAAACGTCCAGATCATGAGAGATAAATAAATAAGTCACTTCGGTATCATTTTGCAGCTTCATCATGAGTCTCAAGATCTGAGCTTGTACGGATGCATCGAGCATGGAAGTCGGCTCGTCCGCCACAATGAATTTTGGCTCAAGGGATATGATTCTTGCCAAAATGGCTCTCTGAATCTCGCCGCCGCTCAATTGATGCGGATATCTCTCCAGATGCTCGGGCCGCAGGCCCACCAGCCGCATCAGCCGCTTCATCTCGCTATGAATCTCTTCTCTGCTCAGGTTCTTGTGAATTATCAAGGGCTCAGCAATGCTGTCCTGAACCTTCATCTTGGGATTGAGTGACGTCTCTGGATGTTGAAAGATCATCTGCAGCTTGGGACGGACAAGGGATATCTCCTTTTTATTCATTTTTAAGAGGTCTTTGCCCCGAAATAGGATCTCGCCGCTATCGGGCTTCTCCAGGAGCATCAGGCTTCTGCCGATCGTCGTCTTGCCCGAGCCGCTGATGCCAAACAGCCCGAGTGTCTCATTCTCCTTCAAGGAGAAGCTGACGCTCTGGAGAACCTTAAGGCGACTGTAATCCTTAGAGAGGCTCTTGACCTCTATTAGTTGAGGTGACATCTGGTTTGCCACGCTCCACTGTTTTTGAGCTGGGGGTGCTTGCATGAGCATTCCTTCTTATGATGGCAGCATCTTTCGCCAAAGTAGCAGCCGCCTGGAAGCTCCAGCAAGCTGGGGCTTCGTCCTTCCAGCGGAATTAGGCCGTTCTTTGGAAGCGATTTAATGAGGCCCCTCGTGTAGGGATGGGATGGCAGGTCCATCAGCTCTCCGGCAGGACCCATCTCCACAATCTCACCGGCATAAAGCACAGCCAATCGGTCGCATATCTCATATGCCAGGTCAAGATCATGAGTTATGAGCAGCATGGCTCGATCTTCATCCCCTTCCAGGTGCTTGAAAAACTCAATGGTTTTTCCTCTAGTCAGCGAGTCCAAGCCTTTTGTGGGCTCGTCTGCGATCACCAGCTCCGGCTGCAGCGATAGAGCAATTCCCGCTACCAGTCTCTGCCTCATTCCTCCGGAGAGCTGATGCGGATACTTCTTCGCCGACAGGCCGGGATCTCTTATCATCAAACGCTCCATGACCTTCAGGGCCGACTTCCAGGAATTCTCCTTGCTATGTCCCTTCCTCTCAAAAACCTCCGAGACCTGCAAGCCGTTCTTTAAGAGAGGATTGAGGGATGCAGTCGGATTTTGCGGAATGAAGGATATTCGCTCGCCTCTGATCTTCTGAAGGTCCTTCTCCTTCATGGTAAGCAAATCCTTGCCTTCGAAGAATGCCTCTCCTTTTACGCAGGCATTCATGGGCAGCAGCCGGAGCAACGACATGCCTATTACCGATTTTCCCGAACCGCTTTCTCCGATAAGCCCTAGCGTTTCGCCTTTCTTGATCTGGAATGAGACATCGTTGACCGCCTGAACGCTACCTAGCTGCGTATTGAAGCCGACATCCAGGTGGCTAACCTCAAGCAGCGCCAAGGCCCATCACCTCGCTCTCTGGATCCAGAATCTCCCTAAAACCGTCTCCCAGGAGGCTGAACAAAACTACGGTGATGGTGAGGGCAAGTCCGGGGAAGATCGTGAGATACGGCGCAGTCCTCATGAACTCCTTTCCGGCATTGAGCATCGATCCCCATTCGGGAACGGAAGGCGGTATGCCAAGACCAAGGAAACTCAGTGCTGCAGCGGATAATATGACATGTCCCATATCAAGCGTAGCTAAGACTATCACCGGAGCCAGGGCATTAGGTAGGATGTGCTTAATTAAAATGCGCCTGTCGCTGGCACCGATAACCCTGGCTGAGGAGACATAATCATTATTCTTGACGGACAGCACCTGGCCTCTCATCAGCCTGGCGTAGCTCGCCCAGTGAACCAAACCAAGGGCAATTATCAGGTTAAGGACACTGCTTCCTAAAGCTCCAATAAGGGCCAACGCGAATATGATTCCAGGAAATGAGAGGAAAATATCGATCACTCGTGATAGAATCTCGTCTGCCAACCCGCCAAAATAGCCTGCCGCCCCTCCTAAAATGATCCCGAGAGAAAGAGCAAAGACTACAACGGAAAGGGAGATGAGAAACGATGTTTTTGCACCGTACAGAAGCCTGCTGAGCACGTCTCTGCCTAAATGATCGGTGCCCAGAGGATGGTCTACCGAAGGTGACTGAAGGCTGCTTTTGAGATCAATGGCATTGGGATCATAAGGAGTTATCAGTGGAGCCAGAAATGATAGCATCACCATAACTCCCAAGATCATCAGGCAGACTGTAACGGTTCGATTCGTCAATATCTTGTGATACGGAGCCCAGTTGATCTGCGGAAAGGGACCGGGATGCCATCCGAAATAATTAGCTGATTTCATGATTTTAACCATACCTTATCCTCGGATCGACGTAAGTGTAGATCAGATCAACGAAGAGATTTATCGTCACAAATATACCCACAATTGTAAGGACGCAGCCTTGCACCAGCGGTATGTCTCTGGCCGTGATGGCGTCTACGAGGAGGCTTCCCACTCCCGGCCAGGCAAAGATGGTCTCGATCACCACGGCCCCGCCCAGCATATATCCGAGACTCAAGCCCAAAACGGTCAGTGTTGGAAGAAGGGCGTTCTTGAGTGCATGCTTGATTATTATGTACCTGGGAGGCAGCCCCTTGGAAGTGGCAAACGCTATGTACGGCTGGTTCATCACCTCCAACATGCCGGTTCTTACCATCCGCAAGGTTACAGCCATCGTATGCATGGATAGGGCAATGGCCGGCAGGATCAGATATTTTATGCCGCCATAGCCGGCAACAGGTACCAGTTTCAGCGTCACGGAAAAGAGCAGAATCAAGAGCAATGCCAGCCAGAATCCCGGCATGGAGACTCCGACCAAGGTGACAATTCTCAGCAGATAATCTGTAAATTTGTTCTCTTTGACGGCACAGATCACTCCCAGAGGCACGCCCAAAGCAATGGCAATCGTCATGCTGGCGAGGGCAAGATAGATGGTAGCAGGCAGCCTGAGCAGCAAAAGGTAGGTGACCGGTTTTTTCAGGATGTAGGAACTGCCCAGGTCGCCGTGCAGGGCATCGGCCAGCCAGCGGCCAAACTGGATGTAGAGCGGATCGTGCAGGTTATACTGGCTGGATATCTCCGCTATCTGTTCGCTGGTAGGGATCTCCTCCAGCTCGAGGACGGTATGCTTTAGGATCAGCTCGGCTGTGCCTCCCGGAATTATATTCATGAGAAAGAAGGTGAGGCCGCTGACTGCCAGGATCGTCAAACCCATGAAGGCAAGCCTCTTCAGCAGATAGTGGAACATCCTTCCTGCCTCACTTCTCTATGTAGGTTTCCGGGGTCAGGGTGTAGTCGTGAGAAGTGTAGTCGAACTCGTAGCCTTTGACGTAGTCCTTCTTGGCCACAACCATCTGATAGTAGGTCATGGGTATGATGGGGACCTCTTCCAAAATTATCTTCTGCACCTCTTTGTATTTGCTGATGCGTTCTTTTTCGTCTTTGGAATTTGCCGCATCCTTCAGCAGTTCGTCCACATTCGGATTTGCATATCCCTTGTTATTGATCCCGTCGCTCTTGAAATACCCATCCAGAACATAAGATGCATCCGGCACCATTGCTACGCTTATGGCACTCAAGGCGGCGTCCCACTCACCACTCTTCTGTCTGTCCGAGACCACACCGGACTCCAATATTTCAACATTTACTCCAATTCCAATCTCCTTGAGCTGGCCGGCGATGGCTTCCGCCATGGGTGGAAGGCTGGGACGATTGGGGCTTGTGATTAAGGACACTTCCAAATCCTTGCCGTTCTTGTCGACGATGCCGTTGCCGTTGGTGTCACTCCAGCCAGCTTCTTCCAGCAGATCTTTGGCTTTTTGCGCATCAAAATCGTATGCTTTCAGGTCTTTCTCCGTCCAGTAGAAGTCCGGTCTATAAATGCCGACGGCTGGAGTTCCCACGCCGAAGAGAATATATTTCACAATGGATTTTCGATCTATTCCATAGGCAATGGCCTGGCGAACCTTGACGTCATCAAAGGGCGCTTTCTTGAGATTAAAGTACATGTAGGTGATTCTGGAGTTTTCAAACTTATCGACAGTGATTCCGGAGGTTTTATTGAGACTTTCGATTTCATTGTAGGGCACGTCGACCGTGAAGTCCACCTCGCCATTTTCCAGGGAAAGAGCGCGAGTGTTGGGATCGGTTATGGGCTTGATGATGATCTTGTCCAGCAGAACCTTGCCACCCCACCATTTATCGTTCTTGATCACGCTCATGACGTGGGTCTTCTCATCATAGCTCTCAAAAGAGAAGGGTCCCGTGCCGATGGGTGCGGTAATCTCTCCATTATTATTCACACACTTGGGGCTTATGATTCCCAGAGGTGCGGCAAAGTGAAGAGCTGCCGGCAATACATAATTTGGCTCGGAAGTATGGATTTTAATGGTCAAGGGGTCGACGACCTCAATGGAATCCAGCTTCAGAAGCGATGGGATTCTGGTATTGAGCTTATTTGCCCTTTCCAGGGAGAACTTAACATCCTCTGCCGTCATCTTCGATCCATCATGGAAGTAGACATTATCCCTGAGCTTGAACTCCCATGTCTTGTCGTCCAATTGCTTCCAGGACTCTGCAAGCTTGGGCTTCAAGGACATATCCGGATTGACGCCCACCAGGGTTTCCACGATCTGGGCTTTATCCGCAAGCAGTCCGCCGCTCTCCTGAGCCGGGTCCAAGCTTGCTGCCTTGATATCGAAAAGATCTCCTACCACAAGAGTATTATCTGATTTTTCTTCTCCCGCGCCCAAAAAAGCGACGGCAAAAAGAGCTATTATCGCTATCGATAAAAACGCACGAAGCTTATTTATTTTTATTCCTCCAATCGAATCAATTTTACCTATGTGAGCGAAGGCCCAGTTATCTGTACTTAGTAATAAATGTTTCCTTTTTGATAATACAAGTTACTACTATATCTCTAGTATATCTGTTACTATGATTTATGATCGAAATTATGTGTAACTCGAACCTGCTCGGAATAAATGCCTGGATTTCTCCTACTCATATCATGACGGCAGGCCGCGGGAAATTTAACTGTTAATAAATGCAAAAAAGATATCCCACTTACTGTTGCCTTTGACGCTACTAATTCAAAAAAAGAGTATATTTAGTAATAATATTTTCCGTGATTAGGTAATATCGACAATCTATAAAAATATGTTATTTAATCTTGGAAAAAGGGATTGGTATGATTCAAGGCCAGACCAATCCAGTTGCCCAGATCCACTTAACGAAATCTTGCCCTGCATCCTCAATTTTCGATATACATCTCCGGGCTGAGTCGGTAATCATGAGCAGTGGGATCGAATTCGTATCCTTTGACGTAGTCTCTCTTGGCTATGGCCAGACCGTAGTATGCGACGGTTATGATGGGAAGCTCGTTTTGGACTATTCCTTGAACTTTATTGAACTTGTCAAATCGCTCCTTCTGATCAGTTGAAGTTGCAGCCTCCTGGAGGAGCTTGTCAACCTGCGAATTGGAATAACCATAGTTCCACGCGCCTCCGGTTTTGAAGTTCATCTCCAGAATGTAGGACGGGTCCGGGACCATGGCCACATTCATTGCGCCTAAGACCACATCCCAGTCTCCCTTGCTCCTCCGCTCGTCAATTACGGTGTAATCGATCACATCAACCTTTACCTTGATGCCGATGTCCTTGAGCTGACCGGCAATGGATTCGGCCATGGGCGGCTGGCCGGGTCTTTGCGGCCAAGTGTAGAGGGATATCTCCAGGGGCTTGCCGTCTTTATCGACTATGCCGTCGCCGTCGGTGTCCTTCCAGCCAGCCTCTTCCAGCAGGCTCTTGGCCTTTGGAACATTTAATTCGTAAGCAACCAGGCTCTGATTGGCCCAATTGAAGCTGGGCATGAAGGGACCAATCGCCGATTTTCCGACTCCGAACAGGACATACTTGACAATTGCTTCCTTGTCGATTCCGTAAGCTATGGCCTGCCGAACCTTTGCATCATCCAGTGGTGCATGCTTGAAGTTGAAGGATAGATAGTAGATCCTCGGATTTTGGAATGTCTGGACGTTGATTCCGTCCATCTTTCCAATGCTTTCGACCTCATTGTAAGGAACGTCAACCGTGAAGTCCACGTCCTCGCTTTGCAGAGCCAATGCCCTGGTATTGGGGTCCTGGATGGGCTTCAAGATGATCTTCTCAAGCTTGACCTCGCCACCCCACCACTTATCATTCTTGGCGACCGTCAAGATGTGCGTTTGCGGATCGAAGCCGTCGATCTTGAAGGGTCCCGTGCCGATAGGTGTGACCAGCTCGCCCTTATCGTTCAGGGACTTCTGGCTTATTATAGCCGTGGAGGGATAGTGAAGCACTGCCGGTAAGATGGGATTGACCTCTGAGGTCTTGATCACCAAAGTGGTGGGATCGACGACTTCGATGGACTGCATCTTCAATAGCGATGCAACCTTGGAGTTCTGCTTGTTGGCTCGCTCCAAAGATAGTTTGACATCGTTCGCGGTCAATTTCGACCCATCGTGGAAGTAGACATCGTCCCGTAGCTTGATCTCCCAGGTCTTGTCGTTTTTCTGGGTCCAGGATTCGGCAAGCGATGGCTTCAGCGACAGATCAGGATTGACGCCAACCAGTTCCTCGGTGACCAATGCCTTTTCCGCCAGGACGGAACCATCCTCGACGGGATCAAGGTCGTTGGTCGTGATATCGAACATCTCTCCAACAACGAGAGTGTTGGATTCGGATTTTCCTGCACCAAGCCCAAGAATCAGAAGGGCAAGCAACAGCAGGATCAATGGCAAACGGTAATTCATGGTATTTCCCTCTGCTTGTCTCCTCAACTAACCACTCTGACTACTCCTTTTTGCCACAAACCAGGTAGTAGGTCCAGCTGAACGCGATGCGGCGGTGAAAGGGCATCTTCGCCTTTTGAAGCTCTCGGATTTTCACGAGATCTATGCATGAGGCATCAACCAGGCCGCAATCCTCGAAATATTGCCTGGTCTTCTCTGGCGTTAGGCCGAATGGGTGAGGAAGGGCAGAGCGTAGCTCGGGAGAGTAGACGCTATTTTTTGGGCGTTTCCTCTCAAAGATGACGACTCCAAGACTCGATGCCATACGTCTGAGACGACTATTCAGCGAGTGGTCCCGCCATTCTCCATCGATAGCGATGATTTTGCCTCCGTCTCTGAGGACGCGCTTCCATTCAGAAAAAGCTCCTCGGGGCTTGGAAAGAGTCCAGAGAAGGTGGCGGCTCACAACGGCATCAAATCTTCGACTCTCAAATTTTAGATTCTCAGCATCTCCCAAAGAGAACCTGGCCTTCAGATTTGATGTTTTGGCCTTGGCTCTTGCCTTTGCCAGCATCTTCTCAGAGATATCAATTCCCTGCACATTATGGCCCAACTCCGCTAAGACCAGGCTCAATTCACCGGTTCCGCAGCCTACATCCAGGATATCGAGATTGTTTCCAGGAAGTGCTTCTTGCAACACCTTTTTCCAGGCGGCCCTCTCAGCGGGCGTTTTTATGCCGTGGCCATCATAGGTATCATAGTCCTGCGAGGAGATGTCCCATCGGGCACGGATTTCACTCTTGACCTCTACATCGGTTAAGGGCATGGCATGGTTGATGGTAGTGTCCAATTATAAATCTTTCTATGTTAGTAATACATAATCATACTAAGACACGGTATTTATCTAAAATTAATAATATTGCGCCTGAGTTATAATACTATTATGTTCATTTATATTGGCTTGAAAATAATGAACTCTATCTCGTCCCTGCCATGGATCAATTCCTTCATAGAAGCTCCACGATTCGTATGTTATTATGCTAGAACAATTATTACTTTATCCAAAGCATTCATATAGACATTATTACTATTGACACTTTAATTTGAGAAATTAATGCATGTAACGGAGGATTATGACAAAAATAAGAACCACTCCAATAAAATCAATGCTACTAATAGCGACCATAATTGCGTGCATGCTTTTTTCCGGCTGCATGGCTGCTCTCGGCAGCAGCGATCAAAAGCTCGTGGTGGGCGAGGTATGGACTATGGGAAGCGCAGACCCGGCAATGCATAATTACGAGCTTAATAATTTCCTTGTCGCAGAGGGCCTGACTTCGATCAGCCCTGACTTCAAGATAGTTCCTTGCCTTGCCGACTCATGGGAGACCGTCGGCAGTGATTCATGGCGTTTCCATTTAAACAAAAATGTGGAATTCCATGACGGCAGCAAGTTGACTGCAGACGATGTCGTCTCATCTCTGGAAAGGACCATGAAAATGAATCCAAGTGTCACCGGGCAGCTTAACATAAAGAAGATCTCGAAAGCTGATGACTATACGATCGACATAACCACAAATACGTCGGATGCGTCACTCCCTGCGAGAATGGCGTATGGAAGAGCAAGCATTTACAAGATAAACGAGAACAGCGACGGCACGATCTCAACACCCATATGCACCGGACCCTTCAAGTTCGTGAGCTATGACAAAGCATCCGATACCCTGGAACTTGCCAAGAATGAAAAGTATCGGGGAGGAGCGCCCAAATTGGATTCTGTGACGATCAGATTCGGCATCGGTGATGCGAATGCCAGACAGATGGCCATTGAAAGCGGTGAAGTGGATTTTACCACAGAGCCGCCACTGGGGTCCACTAAGAGTCTGCAGAGCAATTCCAACCTGAACGTCACAATACATCCGCTGTGTCAAGGCTATAAATTGAAATTCGGCGATATCTCCAAAGCTCCTTATGATGATGTAAGTGTTCGAAGAGCCATTGCCTACTCTGTTGACAGAAAGAGCATTGCCGACGACATCCTGCTCGGTCGCGGAAAAGCATCAGACGGAAATGCACTGACTCCAGGACTTGCCTGGAGAAATAACGATCTCAAAGGCTATTCCTATGATACTAAAAAGGCAAAAGATCTCTTGAGCGAAGCAGGATGGAAGGACACCGATGGCGACGGCATCCTGGATAAAGATGGCAAGCCCTTCAAGATCACTCTCTACACCTGGCCCCAGCGTCCTGCATTGCCATCCATTGCCCAGGCAGTCCAATCACAATTTAAGGAGATTGGCATAGATGCGGATGTAAGGATCATGGAATGGGATGCGATCAGCGACCGTGCCGACGAATGGGGCATGATCTCGGTTGCCGGAGGCGATGCATGCATGATGATACCCGATCCGAGCTACTACCTCGAAGGCCAGTTCCTCAGTTCGAATGACGACTATCATTATAAAAATGCTAAAGTCGATGAGCTGATCCTAAAGGCACGCTCCACATTTGACGAGGATAAGCGAAATGATCTGTATAAGCAGGTGCAAAAGATCGTCTATGATGAAGATTGCGCACAAATCCCGATAGCATTCCATTATCTATGTGTCGTAACCAAAAAGGACGTTAAGGGATATGTGCCAAACCCGGCACACCACGATTATTGCATAAGCTCGGGGATATACCGAGAATAAATCCAATAGAGCCGGCATTGGCAAGACCGCCGGCTTCAATTTATTGAGGCATATCCGATGTTTTTCAATTTTGTGAAGCGACTGGGCATATTTTGCCTAGTATTGATTATATCGACAACACTTGTCTTTTTCATGTTGCATTCGCTGCCGGGAGAAAAAGCGGTGGTGATGGCCAAATATATCTTCCTGGGAAGTGTCGAACTCAATCCATCCAACGAAGAAATACAACTGGTCAAGGACAAATTCGATCTGGATAGATCCTTGATCTCTCAATACATCTCCTGGGCCGGTGCCGCCCTTCATGGCGACCTGGGAAGATCCTATAAGAGCAACGATCCCGTCTCTCAAGAGATTCTGATACGACTGCCGGCCACCATCACCCTCGCCTTTGTCAGTGTTCTAATGTCGTTATTCATTGGTATTCCCCTGGGTATACTGGCCGCGGTCAAGCAGAATTCAATTACCGACTATATATGCAGTTCCACGGCGGTTTTGGGCATCTCTATGCCGAACTTCTGGCTTGCTCTTCTGCTCATGCTTGTGTTCTCTCTAAAACTCAATTTAACACCTACCATCGGCTATGGGGGATTGAGCCACTTGATTTTGCCTGCTGTCACGCTCGGCACGGCAAGTTCGGCAGTTATTATGAGGCTGACGAGATCGAGCATGCTCGAAGTGATGAGGCAGGATTACATCAGAGCCGCAAGAGGCAAAGGTCTGAGTAGAAAAAGTATCTTCATCACCCACGCTCTTCGAAATGCATTGATCCCGGTGATCACCATTATTGGCCTGGAATTCGGGCATCTGCTCGGCGGCACAGTGATCATAGAGACAATCTTTGCCTGGCCCGGCATTGGACGGTTGCTGATCGATTCAATCTCGGCCAGGGATATACCTGTCATTCAGGGCTGTGTTCTCTTCATCACCCTGATGTACATGCTGCTGAACTTCGCGATCGATGCCGTCTATCCGCTGATCGATCCAAGAATTGGAGGCAATTAGATGCAAAAGACGCGCAGTTTGAACGAGTTTTTAAAGAACAAAGCATCAGTAATGGGATTGATTATAATTCTCTTGCTGGTCATGACCGCTGCCTTGGCCGATTACATCTCGCCCTACGATACGGATAAGGTTGTGCTGAAGGAGAAGCTAAAGCCGCCGTCCTGGCAGCATCCTATGGGCACGGACCAGTTGGGGAGAGATGTGCTGAGCAGGATCATTTACGGAACTCGCACTACATTCGAACTCAGCATGCTGGTGGTGCTTTTCACCTCTGCCTTTGGAGTTTTTATCGGAATAATTGCAGGCTACTACAGAGGCATCGTCGATGAGATATTGATGCGACTGATCGATGTCCTTTTGGCGTTTCCCAGCATCATCCTCGCCCTGGTGATAATCGGTGCCATCGGGCCAGGAGTTTTTAATACCGTGCTGGCAATATCGCTTGTGGGGTGGCTATTTTATGCCAGAGTGGCCAGGGCATCTACCCTTTCAATCCGAGAAAAAGAGTATGTCGAGGGTGCCAGAGCTATGGGATGCAGCGATGCCTACATCTGTTTCTTCTATGTTCTGCCCAACTGTCTGCCGCCTATCATCGTCCTGATGACGCTAAACCTAGGCTCAGTAATCTTAAGCATTGCCTCGCTTGGGTACTTGGGCCTTGGGGCGCAGCCACCGATTCCCGAATGGGGCACAATGCTAAACGACGGCAAGGAATACCTGAGAGACTGTCCCTGGCTCTCAGTATTTCCCGGATTGATGATCATGATCTCCGTGCTGGCATTCAACTTTATAGGAGACGGACTGCGTGATGCCATCGATCCGCGGCAACTGGTGATAAAATGAGCCTCCTTTCCGTTGAGCATCTAGAGAGCCAGTTCGTCACTGAGGACGGCATCGTAAAAGCGGTTGACGATGTATCTTTTGAGATAGCGAATAATGAGACGCTGGGACTGGTAGGCGAGTCGGGATGCGGAAAGACCGTTCTGGCTCTTTCCATTCTGCGATTGCTCTCTGAGAATACGAAGACAAGGGGAATTATCAGATACAGGGGCAGGGACCTGTTGCAGCTTAGTGAAGACGATCTTATGGCCATTCGAGGAAGAGAGATCGCTCAGATCTTCCAAAATCCTTTGAGTTCTTTAAATCCAGTTCTGACCGTCGGCTTTCAGATCTCCGAGCCATTTATGTTGCATCAGGGATTGAAGCGGAAAGCGGCAAGGATCAAGGCTGTGGAGATGCTTGAGCGCGTTCGCATCCCTTTGCCGGAAGAGAGAGCAAGAGAGTACCCTCACGAATTCAGCGGGGGCATGAGGCAGAGGGCCATGATCGCTATGGGTTTAGCCTGCAAGCCGTCTCTCATCATAGCCGACGAGCCCACCAGAGGGCTGGATGTTACCATTCAGGCCCAGGTGGTGGAGCTGATGAAAGAACTGATCAAAGAATCATGCGCGTCTATGCTCATCATCACTCATGACCTATCTCTGGCTGCGGAGCTGTGCGACAAGATTGCAGTGATGTATTCCGGTGAGATCCTAGAGTATGCCGGCATACAGGATTTTTTCAGGAAGCCTGCTCACCCCTACTCCAAGTGCTTTCTGGAGTCGCTACCCGCTCGCGGCATGAAGCCCATACGGGGCATAAGCCCTTCCTTGATAGATCCGCCTCCTGGTTGCAGGTTCTGTCCGAGGTGTGACCATGCCCGCGAAGAGTGCAAACACGTTCATCCCGATCTAATGAAGGTGAAAGAGGGCCAGTATGCGAGGTGTCACATATATGCTTGAGGTGCATGATCTCAAAAAAACCTTCACAACCGGCATATTCAATAAAAGATCGGTGAAAGCGGTGGATGGAATCAGCTTTTCCATTCAAGAGGGAGAATCATTTGGATTAGTGGGCGAATCCGGTTGCGGCAAGACGACCGTGGGCAGGTTGGTATTGAGGCTGATCGAGCCAACGGAAGGCAAGGTTCTCTTTAATGGTATTGATGTATTGAGGCTTGACCGGAAAGAGTTGCGAAGGATCAGGCCCCAAATGCAGATCATATTCCAGGACCCTGAATCTTCCCTGCACCCATGTATGAGAATTGGCGACATCATTGCCGAGCCC
>RPOO01000020.1 GCA_003857025.1 Methanothrix sp. | reverse complement strand
GCATCCCTTTTGCCGCATCTTGACAGCCTCATTCCCTGCGACGTTGAGGTCGACCTTCGCTCGGAAAAACTGGGGCTGTCGGGCAGGCTGGACCGGCTTGCTCCTGCCTGCACGCCCTCGCTCATTCGTTCCGGCAAAGCCCCGGAGGAAGGCGTCTGGAAGAGAGATCGGCTGGTGCTGGCGGGCTACAGCCTGTTGCTAAGGGAATTGCACGGCAAGGATGGGGCGAAGGTCGATCGCGGGCTGGTGGAGTATCCGCTATCGGGGCAGGTGCGAGCGGTGCAAATCTTTAGCGTGGACCGGGCCAGGGTGCTGCGCATTCGGGATCGGGTGCGGCTGATCAGGGACGGCCAGCTGCCCGACAGGCCGGAGAATGCGCGCTGCGAGGGATGCGAGGCGAAGGAGCAGTGCGAGACGAGGATGTCGCTGGCGTCGAGGTTTTTTTAAATATTCTATTCTTTGCATACATAAGGAACGGCCGTTTCCAGAACCTTGATAGCATGAACATAGATAATGGTGTGACTGGGACACACTCTTTGGTTTATAGGGCGATAGGTCAGGATGCATATTTGGAAGATCTTGGAATTGCATCTAATGGAGTGCAACCTTATTGGTATCGATTTACAGTTCAATGGGGGGACCCGGAATCTTATATTTTTGGAATGGATGCTAGTGCAAGTGTTCAAAAAGCTTCCTTAGACTTTAAAGCAAAACCAACCGTTAAAAAATAGACTATTAGTTGGATGGAGCAGGCAATGGCAAGATAACCATGAGTGGCGATTGGCAATCCACGCTCAACCACACGCACGCACCCGCCCGCGCGTGCCTCCTCTAACCCAGCGTGCGATCGTTCCCGCCATCCCCGCTCGATAATCCGATCAGAGTTCGAATCCCGGCTCCAAAGAAACAGATCTAATCAACCTCTCCGCCGCTTCCATCTGCTCCGTGTCCCCACAAACCGCCAGCCGGACGCTGCCTTCCGCCCCATAGACGCCGCCCGCTGCAATCAGCTCCGCTTTTGCGCCCGTCAAAAGAGAGATCGCATCAATTTCTGTGAACACTTCACCCGGCACCGGCAACAGCCTGGGGCCGCTGGCTCCGGGCGTGTTCAGCTTTGCCGCCAGATCCATCAGATCGCAGTAAACTCGCTTCTCCAATCCCACGGGCAGAATCAGACGAACACGGCGCCCGACTACCGCTCGCAGGGCAGCTCCGATGGTGCCGCCATCCGCAAGGCCAACCATAACGACGGCCTGGCGGCGCGTCGGATCGAGCGCATTTGCGCCCTTCAAAATGACATCGCCCTCCTTCAAGTCATCGACCACGTCGAAGATGGTCTTGCCCTTCTGCCAGACGCCGTTTACTATTACAACATCGCCTGGAACGCCGCTCTCGTCTTGATGGCGGCCGCTTGCGGCGGTGGGCCGCCAGGGCGGGAGGACGACACCGCGGAAGAACCGCTTTCTGGAGAAGCCATCTGCCTGGCCGATGGTCTGCAAAATCTCCTCGGCAACATAGCTATTGGTGGTTCCGGCGATGATGACCACTGTGTTGGACCTGATGGCCGCCTGGATTGATGGATGGGTAACAAGGGCTTTGGCAATTAGACGTTTACCCGCTGCTGGGGTCAGGACGAACTGTTTCATGGAAGCTGTTCATCTCCGTTTAGAAAATGCTGCTTTGCTCGAGGTTCATGGAGTATCACTTAAATCCTTATGCTCGATAGTATTCCCGCCAGCCGTCCGCGCTGCCGAGGTCGGTCGCATCTTCACCAGGATCTGGTCTACGGATGCCCGGGCCTACCGGGCGGCCACTCGGCAAGCACGCCAGACACGACAATGCCGCAAAACGGGAACCTGCTACCCCAGAGTTCCGGCCAGGGGCGGCCCGGTCCTCTGTCCTTTAAATTATCCTTTTCAGTATGAGTGAGGAGCTGGGACCATCCCGGTGGCACTAACATCATCATGGCCGCCAATGGTATGGTTGTCAAAGCCGCTGTGATATTGCTCACTAGAACTTTGTCCAGATGGAGCTGAATCGGTTGATTCTGAGGCGGAACTCGTATCTACCGCCGCAGGCTCCGAGCTGACGCTTGCAGTCTCAGACCGGCTTGCCAAGATGGCGCCGAGGATCACCAAAAATACGGAGGCATATACAACATAGCCCGCAATACGTATTCTCTTGTTATCGCTGTTTAATAGAGGCAATTTTTCTTTTAGGCCCAACGCAATACCCTCCTATGAGAATTTCTATTCAGCAGGAAGATGTTAAAGATTTCGAAAAAAAGCAGGCAAAATTGGTCGCAGCTACCGCAATCCTTTTCACATCCATCCCGAAATATTCGGCCCGGCCTCTGGCACTTCAACATGACAGGCCGCCAGTGCATGCCAGGCCTCAAGAGCAGGCCACCCTACATCCAAGCAGAACTGCAAAAATCCTTTTCAACAGAAATAATTAATATTAATTTTTGGTGATTGAATATTATTCATATTCGAAAATAAAATCAAATAGTTTTATTAAAATTGTTTCGGGCAAATGCCGTGATCCCTGCAAGAACCTCACTACATTTATATATTTAAGACACTGAGTATCAGGTGAGGATAGAACGATGTTTGAACGAGTGCTCATACCCACAGACTTTTCCAGATACGCTCAGAAGATGCAGGAATGCGCCGCCGAAATTCCCGGCATCAAAGAGATCGTTCTCTTAAACGTAGTGGATGCGGCAAATCCCATGAACCTGGAGAAAAAGGGCTGGAGCTATGATTCGCTAATCGAGGACGCAAAAGCCAGGCTGGATGAGCAGGCTGAACACCTGGGCTATCTCGGGCAGAAAAAGGGTCTGAATATTAAGCCGGTTCTAAAAGTAATCGTGGAGCCCATGAGCGGGGCTGACGGAGTCAATCTGAATCGGCCTGAGGCGCAGGCGGGTATTGAGCTGATCGAAGGCGGCGGAACCGGGGAAGCCATTCAAAAGGCAGCAGACGAAGAGGACGTCTCTCTTATCATCATGGGCGCTCAGGGCAAGGGATTGGTGGAAGGAATTTTCCTTGGCAGCGTCTCCACCGAGGTCTTGCGAGATGGAAAGACCGATCTGCTCATCGTCCGCCACCAGCTTTTAGGGAAAAAAGATGATGCGTCAACTCCTGCAGACTTTTGCCGCAATATCTTTTCAAGAGTGCTCATCACAACAGACTTTTCCGAGGCTGCCTCGGATGCGACTATGCTGGCGAAAGGCCTGGAAGGCATGCAAGAAATCCTGCTGGCACATGTGATCCCCAAAGGAAAAGAGATCGATGAAGCGGCAAAGAAGCTCAACGCTTTGCGCGATGAATTGGCTGCACCAGGCCGCAAGATCACGGTTCATGTCCTGGAAGGAAATGCCGCGAATGAGATCCTCTCCCTGGCGGAAAAGCAAAATGCAACTCTGATCATTATGAGTTCTCAGGGGAAGGGCTGGCTGAAGCAGATTCGCGTGGGGAGTGTCACCTTCGATGTGGCCCGCAGGGCAAAGCAGCCGGTGATGGTCGTCAAGCCGATGAAGCGTTGAAACGGATAAATGGAAGAGCGAGAGACAAATAAGCGCATAATAATTTATTGCCCGGCTTCGCGCCCTTCGCGCGAGATCCCGGTTCACGCGAAGGCGCGAAATCTATTTGGCAAATTCAGAGCGGGAAAGCTATGCATAGTGAGATCTCATGCAAGCCTTTCTCCTGCAATTGCACCGACCGCTCTTTAATTTATCTATATCGTATTTAATTGGCCGATTAATTTAAGCGATACGTTCAAGGACAGATTTCCTGCTTGAACCTCTCGAAGCTTATCTCTTCGATGAACTCGCCCAGGCGCTGTTTCTTGGCGTGGTCCCTGTAGTAGTTGATGATTCGGTCGATGAGCTTCATCGCTTCCTCATCGGTCAGGTTCTCCGCCAGCAATTGGCCCAGCCTTGGCTTAACGCCGCTCGATCCGCCCACCAGCAGCTTCCAGCCTTTTGATGTGCCGATCAGGCCGATGTCCTTCACTGCCGGTTCTGCGCAGGAGTTGGCGCATCCCGACACGCCGATCTTGAACTTCCAGGGGAGCTGCATGCCGTGATAGATCTCATCCAGCTTCAATCCTACGCCCACGGAATCCTGCTGCCCTCTCTTGCAGAATGTGGTTCCCGGACAGATCTTGACGCTGCGCACGCAAAGGCCGATGGCAGCTCCGGTTTTCATGCCCAGATCCTTCCAGGCGTTGTCGATGTCCTTTGGATCGATTCCCACCAGGGCTATCCTCTGGGCAGAAGTGACTTTGAGAACCTTGGCGTTGTACTTCTCTGCCACATCCGCGATCTTGCGAAGATCGGCAGGGCTGATTATGCCTCCGGGAATATGCGGCGCGATGGCATAGGTCTCTTTGTCCCTCTGAACGATAGCACCCTTTTCCAGAATATCTTTGGACATGCTTACTTAATTCCTCCTGAAATTGGATCTATTTTCTTTTTTTGACTATAAAACGATGATCCTGGCTGCAAGCAGAAAAGCACGAGTGCGAGCGGCAGTATCCTCGAAAAAAGATGAAAGATAAATCCCTGAAGCGGCAAAGACGCGACAGAGAAAGCCCGGATCGAATCGATGGCAGAACGATCAATTGCCAGGACCAACTTTGGAAATGGTGTTGGCATAGAATAGTATGAAAAATGGATTTGGTTGGTAACGGTTGAAAATGAAATAATCAGTTGGCAAGCCCCATTGCTATCGTTCTTCCCAGATGAAAGCACTTTTCGATGTCTTCC
Source organism: Methanothrix sp. (assembly GCA_003857025.1). Classification (GTDB taxonomy): domain Archaea; phylum Halobacteriota; class Methanosarcinia; order Methanotrichales; family Methanotrichaceae; genus Methanothrix. The sequence goes on along the minus strand of RPOO01000020.1, from coordinate 16,632 downwards.
TTGGTCGGGACCTGGATGGCCGTGGTTCCAGGCTCGATCACCTTCATGCCGAAGGATTTCATGCGGGCGATGAGGGTAGGCACGCCTTCCCCGCTCCATCCGTAAGAGCCGAACGCGACTCCTACTTTTCCCTTCAAGTCGAGCTTGGCAAGCTCTTTTAGGAATGGGTCCATGGCTTTGATCAGCTTGTAGTTGTAGGTCGAGCCGCCAAGGATGACGGCATCTGCATCCAACGCATCAGCAGGCTTGGCATCAAAGGCGTCTTTAATCAAGACCTCAACGCCTTCGATGGTCAATGCACCGTTGGCAATGGCCTCGGCCATCTTTTTTGTCCTTCCCATTCCGCTGGCATAAATTACTGCAATCTTCGGCATTCAAAAATCCCCAAAGAGAATCTTGTTTGCTTTTTATAACTAATTTATGGTAGGAATTCCTCGGCTCAGAATCCCTTGCAGATCTAGCGAAGCCAAATTGGCAGAGGACCTCTGTCTAACCGTGAAGAATGTAGCCGATTAACACCATTATTACAAACAAAATTATCAGAGCGGCGAGCCCATGCCACGGCTGGACGGGTAATCCTTCTCTTGTATGCTTGGGCTTTCGCTTCAGTGTCTCTTCTATCCATTTCTCTTGCTGCTTCATCGCGTCGCTCTTTTCCATCACGGTAGCATCCAACCTTGCTGATCTGTCAATTTTGAAAATGTTGTTCGGGACTAGATTATACCTTCAGATTAATCCATTTTGTCCTTTACCCGCACTCGAACAATTGACTTGTCATGCTTGCTTTTCGATGGCTTTGCTTAAGAGCGGCATCTTCGATGAGCGCAATATTAATCCGTGAAGATAATTATATTTTAAAGGACGGTTCGAGTCTCCAAAGATGATGTCATCCAATTACGATCGCAAGAGAATCGAATCTGCTGCGAAGGCAAGAATATGAATTGCACGGACGAGCTATGCCTTGATCATGAAAAAATTGCCGCTCTTCTGACGATACTAGATTTGAGCATCAAGAAACTTGAATCCGGCAAAGTGGCGAGCTTGGAAGACCTGCGGTGGCTGTTTGAGTTCAACCGGGATTTCGTGATTTGCAACCACAACCAAAAAGAAGAGAATGTCCTCTTTCCCGCCCTTGTTTCGGCGGGCTTTCCTGGAGAGCATATTGATTCCCTCATCGAAGAGCATCATCGGATTCGTTCGAGGGCAAAAACGGTGCGGGGCTTTATTGAAGACTACGGTGAAGGGGCCTTTGGCGCGAGGGCCAGGCTGGCAGATGCGGGAAGAAAATATATCGACGTATTAAAAGAGCATATCGAATTTGAAGAGAAGGCAGTCTATCCTGTTGCAGAAGAATTGCTATCGAATGAGTTGGATGAGCATCTTACCGCAAAGCTTAGGGTCTTTGTAGAGACGCGAGTGGGCGTGGGGCGATTGATTGATCTGCAAGAGGTGCTGGATTCACTTAAAGAAATCTATGGCATAGAAACATAAATATTGGCATATAAATATAAAAAGTAATATAAAGTACATTGTGGCAATTATTTAAGAACCTCAATCCAATTAATATAACTAAAATTATTTAAAAAAATCAGAAATATATTTGAACACGTTGTCAGGAGCAAGCGAGCATGGTTGACGAGAAAAAGGACCCTTTGCAGGGTGTTTTGAAGCTGAAAGAACTTGTGAGCTACCAGCAAGGCTCAGTCGTAAGCCGGGAGATAATTCGTAAGAACACGGGAACTATTACTCTCTTTGCCTTCGATGAAGGCCAGGGGCTGAGCGAGCATACTGCGCCCTTCGATGCTCTGGTTTACATTGTGGATGGCGATGCCGAGATCACGGTCTCCGGCCAAGCTAACAAGGTGTCGGAGGGTGAGATGCTGATTCTGCCGGCTGCCCAGCCCCATGCTCTGCGAGCGCTGCACAAATTCAAGATGATGCTGGTGATGATAAGATCCTGATACGTCTGCCAATTGCGTTCATCGGCTACTGAGGATGCCTGCTTTGCAGGAGGATGATCTGCGTGGGAAGTGCTGATCGCCTGGCGAGCCTGAAGATCAAGCAGCAGCTAAATGGAGAGCACACTATTGATTTTCTCTTTAAGTCTCAGCTCGTCGTCTGCGGTTGTAGGGATCTTCGCAGACATGGTGCATCTTTGGGGCATGGGGATCAGTTCATCCTCCAAAAGCTCATAGTATGCTTCATCAAGGCCAATCTCGCCTGAGGCGTATCTTTTCAGGATGGCTTTGATCTTCTCTTGGCTTTGCCTGCTCGAAGACTCAAGCTTTTCCAGGGCATGTTCTATTTGTTTGAGCACGTTATTTGGCTCTGCCAATTTCATATTTATGGTTTTTCGACACCAATAATGAGATAAGAAAGGAGAGACAAAAAAAGGCCGAAAATCATGCACAAAAAAAATGTTCTCTTCTTCTGCACCCATAACTCTGCACGTTCCCAGATGGCGGAGGGGCTGTTGAGGGCACTATCTGGCGAACGCTATCAGGCTTTCAGTGCTGGCGTCAGCCCGACAATCGTGGACCCGGATGCGATCAGGGCAATGGCTGAGATCGGAATCGACATTTCCGGCCAACGATCGAAGGGCTTGGAGGAAGTTCGCGAAACCAAATTCGACACAGTCGTGACGGTCTGCGACAATGCCAGGGAGTCCTGCCCGCTCTTTTCGGGTGCTGGTAACATGGTCCATAAGAGCTTCCTGGACCCGGCTTCGTTTAAGGGCGAGGAGCGGATCATTGCGTTTAGAAGCATCCGGGATGAGCTTCGTGCTTGGATCGAGGAGAATTTTGAGGCGATGCGCTAAACGATCGCGAATCTAAGGGACTATGATGAAGAGACCGCGATAGACTGCGAGAAAATACTTTCTCAATGCTTTTTGCGTTCTTAGAATGAGGTGATTGCGATAAGACATTTCCATCTTGATCAACGAAGGATGTTTCTGTACTTTCCAAGTTTCTCCTTTATTTATATTTTTAATTTATTTTGGGGAGCCGGAAAGCACAATTTGGATTAGAGTAATGCGCTTTTCATTCCCAGCCTTTCCATTTATTGAGGCACCGGGACAGCATCTCAATGCTCTCGAATCCGCTGCCTTTTCTCCTGATCTCAGAGAGACGGACAGGAGCATAATTTCGATATTTGATGAGCTTTCTCAAGTGGGAATTTCGGATCTTTCCTCCGTCCACCAGCCCCAACTCAATATAGTATCTGCATAGCCCAATCATTCCATAGGCTTCCAGACGCCGGGTGGATGCCACGACTTTGCGTTGCAGCAAGAAAAGCGTCTCTCCTTCATTCCTCAGCTCTCGATCAAAAGCCGCATCCTCGAGGGCGAATTCCTTGAAACCGCCAACCTTCGTAAAGATGTGCCTTGGCACGCAGAGGTTAATCCCAATGAGGCTTCCGTTTCCCATCTTTGAATTGAGCCACCAGTAGCCGTCGCTGAAGTATTCGATCAGCCTCATGCCGGGCCCCGTACCATCGAGCTCAAAACCGGTGGTCAGTCCCACAACGCCCTTTTCCATATATTTATAAACCGTCTCCAGATAATCGCTCTTTATCTGGGTGTCGGCATCTATAAAAACCAGAAATCTGCCTCTGGCATACTCTGCACCGTAATTCCTTCCCCACCAAATTCCCCGCTTCTCGGTCACTACAACCAGGTCGGCATACTTATTTGCGATCTCTACGGTGCGATCAGTGCTTGCACTATCAGAGACTATTATTTCATACTTGTCTCGCGGAAAGGTCTGCCCAGATATCGATTTCAGGCAGCCCTCAATATAATTTTCCTCGTTTAGCGTCGGCACGATGACTGATATTTCCATAGGCATCAATGCTCCAGAATCACGAAGATATGTCTCGTCATCAACTTCTTTCCTTTAATGGATGCCCCAATCCTTGAGAAATGGGCATTGCATCTCGTTTATCCTTCGCCTTCCCTTTCCTTAACTTATTATTCCATTCATTGGTTAAATCCTTATCTGATTACACCACATATCTCAAACCACGATTGTTCTTACTTTTTCTATCCGGAGATTATCATGGTGGTTATTATTATTACTATTCCACATCTATATATAAAATCTTCGGGACAGATAATTATGTGCATTTGATTTGTATTTATTTAAAAATAAATTTAATATTTTCTATTTTGCATTTTTATTCAGGTTCTGATTTGTTGAATCATCGTCCGGTCATCGGATCATCGTTCTGCTTATCGATTCATTGTATTGCTATCGAATCGTTGCGCTGCCCGCCAAGTCATCGCCCTGTTCTGCTGAATCACTCTTTGGCTGAATTCTTGGCATGCAGCCTATGCCAAGCAGAGTCTGCTTTTATTATCATTTTATGACTACAGTATTAATAAAAAATTTTAACAAAAGTTATTTATATGCGATTGCATCTATATCTATCACTTAAGTATAATATGGTGATTGATTATGAATACGGCGTCGAAATTCAAAGCATCAGGAATGATGCTAATGATCGCATTTCTCCTGGTGCTTCTCATGTGCCTGGCATCAGGCAGTCAAACGCCAGGCGGCGATGGCAATCTGACCAACGAACTGCAATGGAATTTGCTGGCAAATGATGGTGGGGCGACGGTTCAAGTATCTTCTGACGGCGAAAATGGTGCCGAAAACATCAGTACTACCAGCGCGGCCATGTTCGTCTTCGATTTTCAGAACGAGACCGTCCCAGCCGAGTCTGAGAAAATTCTGATGGGAAACGACACGGCAAAGATCATCAAGCTCAAGGCCGACGATATCAGCAATGATCTCTTGAGTTATGCAGTCGTTCAATCGCCGAAACATGGAATGATAAGCGGAACTGCTCCAAACATCGTTTATATTCCCAATAAGGGTTATGTGGGCAATGATTCCATCATCTTTAGTGCGCGTGATCAGATCGGCAACCAGCAAAATTTTGCTATTTCCATTGATGTGCTTGAGTTTTATGTTCCGCCATCCGTAAGAATACTCAGTCCTTTTGATGGAGATATATTCACCGCGTTTGAAGATACACTCTCTGCACAAATACCTCTTCGTGCTGTGGCCTCGGATGGACCTGCTTCGATAACAATTTCCGATTATTTTGAACAATATGAGACAGAGATCGGAACAGAGGCATGTCCGATCATCGATGACTCCTGTTCCGGAACAGACGATAATTGTCGCATCACCATGTTTGGCGATTTCTCTGCCGGCAGGCATGCTCTCATTGCCAGGGCATCCTACAGCTCAGGCAGAATCATCAATTCATCGCCCATAACGATAATCGTCAATCCGCCGGAGCCCATTCCGACCATTTCCACACCACTGAATGGAGAGATCATGACGTCTCCAGCCGATATCACCATTACTTCAAAGGTGGATGTGATCACGGAAGGCAATACTGTAACCAATGTCGAATACTTCGAGAACTCTCACAGGCTCGGCAGCGCCATCGACAATGTCTCGCCCTATACATTCTTCTGGGAGAATGTTCCTTCCGGCGTCTATAATATTCAGGCCAAAGCCACTGATGATATGGGCAATGTCGCCCTGTCGCCGAGCGTCATGGTGATAGTTGTTCCTCCCAAGCCCCTCAGCAAGTCCGATCTTGCCATATCTATGAAATCCTCGCCGGACCCGGCTCCCGCCGGTGGGCTGCTCAACTATGTGCTCACCCTGACCAACAGAGGACCGGATAGCGCGACCGATGTGTTTGTGGAGGACTACCTGCCCACGGAGCTGGCTTTCATATCCTATAAGGCCAGCCAGGGAAGCTATGAGGAAGGCCTCTGGAATGTAGGCAGCCTAACCAAATACCGCAGCGCAAAGCTTGTGTTAACTGTTCAAGCACCATCAGAGGATGTGCCTGGACAGATAGCCAATACTGCATACACATACGGCGCTGAACTGGACCCAGACAACTCCAATAACCACGTAACAGCATACACCAGAATCAGATCCACCAGCAATTCATCGCCTGAATGAAGCTGCTGGAGTCTTGCGGGAGGCCGTGCCTCCTGCAATCATTTTTATGTGTCTAATTCCCGCGGACTATAGCAAGCAATAAAATCCATGCAATTCGAAAAAAATATGCATGACTCGGAAAGACATGATTCAGATCGAAGTTTATAAGATCTTTAAAAAACCATTATGATCCTCAGTCAGCATCGATTCGAGCATGTTCGGCATTATCGCAGACCTTGCACCCGGAAGCGGGACGGAGCCGTTCAATCCGGCAGCCATTTCTCGAAATTTGGATTAATAAAGCGTCCGATCAAGAGGTTGGGACAGAGCAGAGATGAGCAAATACATATCCTGCGTATATCCTGCCGTTCGCTGAGTATCCAGAGACCTAAAACAAGCGCTCGATCTTCTTCAGATCAATCCTCGCCGTCGCATCCAGCATGAGCGGTGTGATCGAGATCTTCTTGTCCTGGTAGATCGTCTGCACGTCCGTGCCATCCGCATCGCAGCAGATCAGGTCGCCGTCGATCCAGTAGTAGGGCCTGCCCCGCGGATCGAAGCGCTCCTGCACGGATGTCCTGAAGATCTTGCGCGCCAGCCTTGTGACCACGATCTCTGTGTCCTCGGTGGCAGTGACCGGCACATTCAGATTCAGAACATCCACGCCTTCAGGAAGTCCGTGCTCCAGAACCTTGGCGGCCACGCGGTGTAAAACTTTGCTGGCCACTTCGAAGCTGTGCTTCTCGTCGAAGTGCATGTCGAACTTGTCGCCCTGATCGACGGCCTGGATGGATGCAGCGATGGACGGGATGCCGTAGCTTGCCGCCTCAAGGGCCGCGCCGATGGTTCCGCTGGTGGTGACTGTATCTGTGCTGATATTCTCGCCCACGTTGATGCCAGAGACAACAAGATCGGGAAGCTCTCCTTTCATGATGGCGAAGATGCCGATGATGACGGAGTCGACGGGCGTTCCCGTGACCGCAAAAGCCTTGAAGCCGTTCTGGTTCGTTTGCGCGTAGCGCAGCGGCTCGAAGACGGAGACCGATCTTCCCACGCCGCTCTTCTGGCTGGAGGGCGCAGCTACTACCAGCTCGCCCAGGCCCTGCACGCCTTTTGCGGCGGCTCGAAGTCCTGCGGCGTAAACTCCGTCATCATTGGTGACCAATATGCGAGGCATCTGCCATGTCACTTATGTGCATTTATAAAAGCAATTCGATCATTAGTCATAATAAAATATAAATACAACTATTCATCCCACCACAATCCGCATCTATAGCTGCATTCTTTGAAAATCCACATAGGTACTCTGCTGAACCTGTCTTTGGATATGACGTCGATAGATGTTGGTTTCCATTTGACATGTGGCGAGGACATGATTATTCTCACTTTTTAAAAACACCATCATTCGACCGTTTTAATGAGGCTGATAGTTACATATAAATTAGAATAATCCTGGAATGGCACTCTTTAACTCATTCGCTTTGGTCACCAAAATGGCCATTGATGAAATCACTGATGCTAGCTTGTCTATTTTTTCCTTTGCAGCATTCTTATTTGGAGGACTATCACTAAGATCACTACGTATAGAGGTAACCGTTTCTAATAATCTTAGAGCATTATTTAATGATTCCTGATTTTTTAACAGTAAATCTTGAACTTCGCCTAATTCCAAAAGAACCGTTTTCATGTCTTTTGAGACATCATCTTTATTTGACGCGGTTCCTACTCCAACGATTTGTCGCCCCTTTATTGTCCCGTGATTATTTGTAATTCCCATATTTACATGCTTTACGAATGGCTCCTGATTTTTCGATAGGAAATCCTGAATTTCATTTAATTTCTGATTAATCCTGCTCATATCTATTGAGAATGAGTCGTTATTTGACGCAATTCCTACTCCAATGATTTGTTCACCTTCGATCGTTCCACCATCATTCCTAATTCCTATATTCATTTACGTTCCTCCAAATATTTTTGCGGCAAGTCCTTAATTTGATTTAAAGTCTTTGAAGCAATTCCTACTCCAACTACTTGTTCAGCTTCTATCGTTCCGCCAAACATCATTATTCCCTGATTAACATAAGCAATCATGTCTTTTCTTAGAAAGGACGAGTCGATCCCTTTAGAATCCAATAAATCTGCAACAGAATATACTATAGCTTGTTCTATGCTATTTTGTACCATAATTATATCTTGAGCACTAAAGTAGTTCTTATAATTAGAACTTGCGATTAATTCTCTAAATGTAGATATTGCCCCATAATTATGCGGTTCACCACGTTCGATTTTCTTTTTCAAATCCTTATTTTCAGAGAATTCTCGAATGCGACCTCTAAACACAACGAATAATGGATATAATGTTAAAATTAATAGTATAAATATTGGTGCTAGTGAAAGACCATTTGAGATCATAATCAATGCAACCACAACTGATGCTAGAGTAACCAGACCAGTTTTGATGATGAGGAAGTCGTCGTTGAGTGCTAATCGATCAATATTAAATCTGTTTTCATTTATGGGTGGCAGGATATAAAAAGAACATTCAGCAAATATACTTTCCCCCACTTTAGAAAAGCGCAGAAATGTGGAAAATAGTGTAGATCTCAACTTATCATGATATCGAAGACAAAAATACGTCCTCCAATCGTTATATATATTACTATGACCTTCTTGAATTAAATCATCCTTATCAAGATTATCTATAGGTTCGCCAACCTTATTTGGGAGCAACTTTTTTGACTTATCGACTTCATGTCCATCAGCGAATAAAATATATTCTTGAGTAATACTTGGAAGATCTTTCTCATTGATTCCATTTAATACTGCGGTATATAATTCATCCGTGGATATTTTGCCCGGTAAATCTGAAACACAATCATTATCCCGCTTTTTTGATGATTTAGATGAATTTATCGAAAAATTCCAATTTCTGGCCCTTCTCCCGGCACCAAGGAATGGATAATACCCACCAAATGTTATAACGTTTTGTTTTATATTTAAGTCAGTTTCTATTACATTGTGCTCTGCCGCTACTCCGCTCAAGTTATAACCTGCATTGAATGATTTTTTTGAAAAATTATTTATAGCAATATTTTTATCCATATACATGGACTTTACACAAATGAGAATTATTGCAGAAACAACAAATAATGCAGAAATAGTTGAACTGATAAAATTAAATAAATATGCACAAAACGATAAACCTGCCGCGATATATGCATAAGTAAGATGATATTGAAGAGCTTTTTCTGCATGTTTGCCAATTAATTTCATGTTTAATTCAAACTCAGGAACTCGCGCGACAAAGGGCCTTTTCTTGATAGAGTCTACTATTGAGCTACATGCTAATAATCCTCCCTCATATAATTTTGCGCAAATTAGCCTTGTTGATCTATAATCGCGCGCGTCTGGATCGATTTTCATATTTAAGCCTCCAATTATTGATAATATTGATACAATATATATTAGCAATTATGTTTGAGATACGTCACTAAAAGATATTTAAAAGCTTCGCTGAGTGATTTAATATATATTTAATTCCTAAAACTCATTTTTAAAAAAATGTCGATTAGAATTTTTTATTATCATTATTTAAATTGATTTATCTTCATATCCAAAAAAAGCAATTAGCCTATTTACAATCTTACCAAAGCTTTCTCCCGCCTTAATATCGCTCTGCACAAATGTCCGCCCGCTATCTCCCAACGCGCAGATCTTGGGGTCGATGGGAATTGCCCCAAGGAACGGCACATCCATCTCATCCGCCATCCTCTGGCCTCCTCCGGCGCTGAAGATGTTGATGGCTTCTCCGCAATGAGGACAAATCAGGCCGCTCATGTTCTCCACGATGCCGAGCACGGGCAGCTTCATGGCCTTGACCATGTTCACGGCTTTTCGCGAGTCCAGCAGCGAAACCTCTTGCGGTGTGGTGACGATTATCGCACCGGCCAGGTCGGGGATAAGCTGCAGAACGCTGATCGGCTCGTCGCTGGTGCCCGGCGGCAGGTCGATGAGCAGAAAGTCGAGGTCTCCCCAGTTCACTTCCTGAATGAATTGTTTGATGGCTGCCATCTTCATGGGGCCGCGCCAGACCACGGGCGAGTCCCGGTCGGACAGGACCAGTGCCATGGATGCCACCTTGATGCCTCCGGCGTTGGCAGGCTCGATGCCTTCCTCGCCCTGCGTCAGCCTCTCGTCTTCGATTCCCAGGAGCTTGGGGATGTCGGGGCCGGTGATATCGGCATCCAGAACGCCGACGCGGTATCCCTTTAAATTGAGCGCCTTGGCCAGGTTGACGGAGACCGTGCTCTTTCCCACGCCGCCCTTGCCGCTGGCGATGATGATCTTGTTCTTGACCCGGGCCATCCGGTCGACAGTGCATGTGCATTCATTTCCTGGACTCTGATCCTTGCATGAGCCTTTTTCGGCGCAGGCATCGCATTTGCTTTTTTGTTCCGTCATGAAATTCATCCGCAGAAATTGCTACTATTTTATTTGGACATATCGAATTGATTACGTTGCAGTAGGCCGTATTAGTGATTCAGAATTCGATGAATTTAGGTCTAATGAATTAAATTTGCTGCAATAATTGACCCAATAATGGCTGCAATCGTGAGGCCATATCTGAAACGCTTGATCGATCATTCGCTTTCAAACTTCGCTGCCATCTGCATGAAAATAAAGCTTGCCGCCGTGCAGCTTCCTGGAGATCTGGCCATCGCGCTCCATGATCTTGCAATATTTTATGGCATCGCTGCTCTCTATTCCCAGCAATACGCATATCTCTTCCAGTGTGCAGGGCCTGCGGGATAACAGCTCTGTCAGCCGGTAGCCAGTCATCTCCGGCACGCTCCAGTCCCAATCTGGAATCAATTCCGCGCCGGGAAAGATCTCCAGCATCCTTTGCATCTCCTCCTCGGTGAGAGGCTCGACGGGCTCGGCAGGCGGGCGGACCACGGTATTGAGCTGGATGCGGTCCGGGTGGGTGGATTCTGCCGCTCTCGCAATCATCTCTGCGTCGTGGTCATTGACATCTTTTACGAGCATTACCTCCAGCCATATCTCGCCGGAGAATTCCTTTCTGAAGTCCTTCAAGCCCTGCACGATCTCGTCGATTTTGAGGCCTGGTGCTGGCCGGTTGATGGCATAGAAGGCATCCGTGCTGGCCGCATCCAGAGACGGCAGGACAACATCTGCGGTTGCGACCTCTTTTCGTACCTTGGGGCTGGTGAGGAGAGTGCTATTGGTGATCACGGCCACGGGAGAGTCGACCAGCTCCTTGGCTTTTCTCACCACATCGCCCAGGTCCGAACTCAAAGTGGGCTCGCCTGATCCTGCAAAGGTGAGGTGGTCGAAGGGCTCATCCCGTCGATCTGCGATCTCCCGCAAGACTTTCTCAGGCGGCACGAAGCGACCGCGGCACGTTGTGAGCGAGGTCGTTCTGCCCAGCTCGCAGTAGATGCAGTCCAGGTTGCATGTCTTGTACTTCAGCAGGTCAACGCCCATGGAGAGGCCAAGGCGGCGAGACAGCACAGGTCCGAAGAGATATCCCATATTTTTTCCTTGTTCATGCCCGATTCTTTGTCGCTTGTCTTCTTTGCTTTCTCTGATCAAAAGGGCGCATCCCGTCAGATCGCCTTGCGTGGCCTTTTCCCTGCAATTATCTTTTCCATTTTGATATATGATCCGCCTTGAGATTTAATTCTATTTGCTTCTCCCTCTCTTGTTGCTATTTCTCAGGTCCTCTAACCTTAATTTTTCTGCTATTGCTTCATTGCGGAGTAGAATGTAACCATCTCTTTGCTTCCGAGTCCATCTTCTGGAAGCAGATTTTCATGATTTTCTATGCAGGAAAATCCGCAGGCGCTTAGAATCGGGATAAGAGTCTCCGGGCTGTAATAATGAGTCCAGAAACGGTAAATGCTGTATTGATCAGATTCTGATAGTTGATCTGATTTGGAGGTTTGATCCGATTCGAAGATTACGATATGCTGTTGAAGGATGGACATTGCCTCCGGATAATGGAATGTCTCCGAGAGAGCAAGATACGGTTCTCTCTTCCAAAATCCCGTCTCTTCCAGCTCCCAGGACCTGCCAGGGATATTCATCTTTTCTGGCGCTTTGGCATTCAGGGTATCGAAGATGAATAATCCGCCCGGCTTGAGAACCTGCAAGACATTCTTCAGCAAGACGCCCCTCTCATCCGGGACCAGAACATCGAAATCGCAGAAGATCATCATCACGAGGTCGAACTTATTCTGGAAAGCTTCAGGCGGATCATCCAGATAATTCGTATGAATATATTCAATGTCCAAGGCTTTCTTCTTCGCCTCTATTTGCGCGTATTCTATGGAGCGCCTGGAAAAATCAATTCCGGTAACGGCATGCCCTCTTTCAGCCAGGATCTCGCAGTATAATCCCGGACCGCATCCTAGATCAAGTATTGTTGCATTCTTTCTTTTCAGGAGCGTCTCAATCCAATCGATCGTATTAATGATAGTTGGCCTCTTTCGGCTTGCCGAATCCGTTTCCTGATTCAGATGTGCCTCAAGCAGGTATTGAGAGATGTGCTCATCTTCCCACATACTGGCAGTCCCCTTTTCAAAGAGCTTAGGGCGTTTTGTTAGCGAAAGAAGGCTTGGTATCTGCAATTGATCACACTCTTAAGGATGCTGAATTTTCGATGATCATAAATCTAATCCTTGAATGGAGTTGGGCTATCGTTTACTTCCTATTCACTTGACCATTGACCATCTTCATCGTTTCAGCAAAGCTTAAGTGACGATGGACCGATTAATCCACCATGGACAAGGCCCTCGAACTGATCAAATCGCTCGGCCAGAGCGATGACTACTTCGAACGCCAGAAAGCCGCCTGGGCTCTGGTGAATCTGGGGGAGAAGGCTATCGATCCGGTTGCCAAGGCCCTGGAAACGGGCGAGTTCTCGGACCTCCGGTACAAATCCGCCTGGATCTTGGGGAAGATCGGCAGCCCGCGAGCGGTGGAGCCATTGTGCCGGGCATTGCTCAACGATCCTGATCACGTGGTTCGCGAATGGAGTGCCGCCGCCCTGGAAGCCGTGGGCAGCCGCGAGGCCGCTCCCGCGCTGGTACTGGCCATGAAGCGCGACAGCTCCAAAGATGTGCGCTTGCGAGCCGCGGTGGCGCTGCGAAGCCTGCGGGCTGCGGAAGAGTTGCGGTCCCTGCTCAGCCACTCGGAACCTGAGATTCGCGGGCTGGCAGTGACGGGTCTCGCAAAGATCGGGCACCGTGAGTCACTGGATGAAGCGGCCCGTCTTCTGGAGGACGAGGACACAGAAGTTAGACGCCGGGCAGCCGCTTTTATGGCCGAGTTTGCCTGCGATGAAGCCCTGGACTCTTTGGCCCGCTCGCTTCGGGACGCCGATCCTGCCGTGCGCATCGAAGCCCTAAAGTCGCTGGGAAAGATCAAGGGTGAGAGGGCCTGCACCCTGGCGCTGGAAGCCCTCAAGGACGAGGACTGGAACGTCAGATACACGGCAACGACGGCTCTGGGCGAGATCGGCCACAATATGGCTCTGGATCGACTGGTGGAGATCATGTTCGGCCAGGAGGACGAGGAGATCCGCGCCTGGGCGGCCTGGAGCCTGGGCGAGATCGGCGACATTCGGGCAGTGGAGCACCTGCAGAAAGCCTACAAGACCTGCCCCACGGAAGTTATGAAGAAGGCCAGGGATTCGTTAGTGGAAGTATTTAAAATAGAAATTTGAGCAGAAATATTGTCCAAAGCGTGATCTGGTTAAGAGGTGGAGATTGCGCCCAAAAAATTGGGGCTTGGCTTAGCGCAGGGGAGAAAGATGAGACGAGCAGGCCTCAGATCGTCTCATCATTGGTCCGCCCTAATCGTTCATTCCTTGCCGCCAAATCGGTATTCAATGATCATCGCTGCGACCTTTTTTCTCCCTTGCCTCAAAATCCGTCTCACGGCGTGCTGCTCGCCACGCCTCCCACCGTTCCTGTGATCAATGAAAATCCTTCGCCGCCTGCTGCCGGGTTAGTTGGATTGATCTGAACCGTCCAGTAGCCTCTGGCCGGATTTCTGAGGAAGTAATAGTCATAGTTCGAGCCGGTGACGTGCTTGATGTTCTGGCTGTCGCTCTGCAAATTGAGAACGGTACCATCCGGCTTGATCAGGGCTACGCTGAAGGGATTGCTCTCCCAGGTAAGCCCTACCATCTCAGCTATCTGTGATGATGCGCTTGCCGTTCCCAGCGTCGTCTGAGTGCTTCCGAGTGGCCTTGTGAATTTGAGTGCCGTTCCCGCGGAATAGGCCACGCCGTTTTCTACTTTGAGCGCATCAAGAGCCGTGACCGATGTTCCCCAGGGCAGAATTATGGCCGATCCGGCAGGAATTACATAGCTGGTAGGCGAAGTGCCTGCTATTGCCTGACAGACTCCATTGACACAGGTCTTGCCTGCTTCGCAGATGACGGGCGTGTGGACGCAGCCCCAGATGGAATCGCAAACATCTATTGTGCAGGGGTTTCCATCGTCGCAGTTCTTCAAGATATGCGCACAATTGCCTCGGCTGTCGCAGGCATCGTAGGTGCACGCATTACCATCGTCGCAATTCTTCAAGATATGCACACAATTGCCTTGGCCGTCGCAGGAATCTTGCGTACAGGCATTGCCATCTCTGCAGTCCTTTGGTGCGTGAGTGCATGATGTGCCATTGTAGGAGTCAATAGTGCATGCATTATTGTCATCGCAGCTTGTCAGGGTATGGACACAATCTCCTTTATAGCAGTAATCAAAATTGCCGGCATCCCCATCATCACAATTCTTTGAGGTGTGTACACACTCATTCCCATTAAATGAATCAATGGTGCAAAGATCACTGTCATTGCAGTCTGGTGTATGTGTAACGTGTCTCATTGCTTCGATCGTGCTGTTATTTGTGCTGCTGCTGTATATTGGCTCGTTAACGCAAACGCCTGCCTCGCAGGAATCCAGGGTGCTGGCATTTCCGTCATCGCAATTTTGCTCGGCATGCACGCAACTGGTGCCGTTGTAGGTATCCATAGTACAAGCGTTGCCGTCATCGCAATCCGGCTGAGAAAAAACGCCGTTTTCCGCAGAAAGAGATTCGACTATGGTGGTGTTGTTTGCGGCACCATTTTCATCGTCGGCAGTGATGGATTCCGAATTGTCCACGATCTCATCATTTCTGTTTATTGGTGCATTGATGCAAACACCCAAGCTGCAGGAGTCGACAGTGCTGGCGTTGCCGTCATCGCAGTTTATCTGTGAATGAGTGCATGAGCCACTGCTACATGAATCAGTTGTGCAAGCGTCGCCGTCATCGCAGTTTATCTGGGAATGAGTGCATGAACCACTGCTACATGAATCAGCTGTGCAAGCGTCGCCGTCATCGCAGTTAATTTGTGAATGAATGCATGAACCGCCACTGCATGAATCAGTTGTGCAGGCATCGCCATCACTGCAATCCGATGGCGTTTGAACACAGCCGGTTAGAGGATCGCATGAACACTCGATGCATGGATCGCTGCAACCGCAATTTTTGGCAGGATTAATGCATCCCGATTCGGTGCAAATATCATCCGTACAAGCATTATTATCGTTGCAGTCCGCAGGCGAACAATTACCACTTTGTGCCGAACCGCTAAGAGAAAATGCGAAAATGAAGGACAAGATTAAAGCGCCCAACAAGACTCGCTTTAATTTAGCATCACAATTTATCTTTTCTCGTTTCATCAAACCCACTCTCCATTGAATCAAGATCTCTTCAGTTTCAGTATATAAAGAAGCACGTTCGGTATTTGCCTGTATCGATTTCGTGGATGCTGCAAGTACTACGGAGGTTTTCGGCGGATCACTCGAAACATCTATACTCAATCAGCGCCTGAAGTCTGAAGCATGGATTATCCATTCAAGAGAGGATTTAAGCCCGATTTAGAGAGGATTGAAAAAGTTATGGCGGAAGAGTTCCCTGTTGAGATTAAACGAGATGGCGAAAAGCTTCTTCTCAGCTACGGCGCTCTGAATAACATTGCAGTCTGGATAGAGAATAAACGGCTATTTGTGACCACCGAATCCGCATCAGGAATTGCTGATGACGTAGTATTGGATACCAATAAGCGCTACAGAGATTTTCTGGAAGGTGCAACCGGCTATAATGCAAAACAGAGACTACAGATGGCGAAAAAAGAAGTCTCGAAATGATCCTGCGTCCATAATTCACTAGGGGCGAAATATCAATAGCATAAGCGCATGTAGCATTTAGCGTAAGCATATTAGCGTAGGCATATGAGCATTGGCGCAGGCCTAAATGCGCATATTATGAGCAGATGCAAACAGGCAGTATCAATACAGGCTCAGCTTCCCCTTTACAAAATCCTCCACAAGGCTGTCGGTGCTCTCCAGCCAATAGTCAAGGATGCCGTCCACCTGCCTATCGAGGCCGGGCGTCTGCTCGATGTCCCCCGATACCTTCACGCCGCGCAACAGTGGCAGGCTGATGGGCGATCCGATCTTGCTCACGAAAGTGACGTGGGCTTCCTTTACGCCATCGAGCTCTGCAATATCTGCGGCGGCTTTCTGAGCCAGTACATTGTAGATCTTGCCCACGTGGCTGACGGGATTCTTTCCCGCAATCGCCT
>RPOO01000019.1 GCA_003857025.1 Methanothrix sp. | reverse complement strand
GTGCCGCTGATCGCATTGCAGCGATGAATATCGCTTTTAGGGCAGCCGTCAACCTGCCTATTGTAGCGGGGAAACATCTTAACCTCAGTTACAAGCCCACGACTTCAGTCGTGGGTAGTTGACCGATATGTTTGACGAGCTGTTGCAGGAAAACCTAAAGGCGGATCTCATAGCTCGGATAAAGCAAAACTGAAGCGGCATAATGGAGCGCGCTCATGACTGAAGCGAATACTGCAGATATCAATTCAGCAAGTTTAGAGAAATCCCCCACGGGAATCAATGGCTTAGATGAGATCACAGATGGTGGGCTCCCAAAAGGCCGTCCCACTCTTATAGCCGGCAGCGCAGGATCGGGCAAGACGCTGATATCCATGCAGTTCCTTGCGCAGGGTGCTCTCAAATACGACGAACCCGGAGTCTTTGTCGCATTCGAAGAGAATGCCAAGGAGCTGACCACGAACTTTGCCTCCCTGGGAATTGATCTGAATGACCTCACTGCCAGAAAAAAGATCCTCATCGATTACATCTACATCGACAGCTCCGAGATTGAGGAGACGGGCGAATATGATTTGGAGGGGCTCTTCATCCGCCTGGGCTCGGCTATCGACTCCATTGGAGCCAAGCGCGTTGTCCTCGATACCATTGAGGTGCTGTTTGCAGGATTCAAGAATTATGCTATTTTGCGTTCCGAGCTGCGTAGGCTTTTCAGATATCTGAAGAGCAAGGGAGTCACAGCCATAGTGACAGGCGAGCGTGGTGATAACACACTGACGCGCTTCGGCCTGGAGGAGTACGTCGCTGATTGCGTTATCCTCCTCGACAACCGCATGGAGCAGCAGATCGCTACCCGGAGAATGCGCATAGTCAAGTACCGGGGCTCAAAGCACGGCACAAACGAGTATCCCTTTCTCATAGAAGAAGACGGCATCTCTGTTCTGCCCATAACATCCCTCGGGCTGGAGCATATCGCTACCAAGGAGAGGATATCCTCTGGGATCAAGCGGCTTGACAACATGCTTGATGGAAAAGGGTACTTCCGTGGGAGCAGCATTCTGATCTCAGGAACGGCAGGCTCAGGCAAGACCAGCTTCGCGGCTAATTTTGTGGATGCTGCATGCCGCCGGAATGAGCGCTGCGTTTACTTCGCTTTCGAGGAGTCACCCAGCCAGATCAGCCGCAACATGAGTTCTATTGGCATCGACTTCAATTCGTGGATTAATGCAGGACTCTTGCAGATCCACTCTTCAAGGCCGATGGCCTATGGCCTGGAGATGCATCTGCTGGATATGCGAAAGATCATCGATAAGTTCCAGCCTGAAAATGTGATCATTGATCCCATCTCGAACCTGACGAACGTCGGAACCGAGAACGATGTGAAGTTCATGCTGACAAGGCTGATCGATTACCTAAAAATAAAGGGTATAACCACACTCTCCACCAGCCTGATGGACAACGAAGCGGATGGGCAGGCTGGACAGGGCATATCTTCTTTGATGGATACCTGGATCAGGCTGCGCATGTTTGAGGAGGGCGATGAACGCAATCGTGGCTTGTCGGTAGTGAAGTCTCGCGGCATGGCCCACTCCAACCAGATACGCGAGTACCTGATCACAGATCAGGGCATAAAGCTTAAAGACGTTTATCTGGGCCAGACAGGAGGACTTCTCATGGGCTCCATCAGAGCTGCAGAGGAGGCTCGGGAAAAAGCCGAAACCCTCGTTCAACAGCAGGAGAATGAACGCAGGAAGCGCGAGTTGGAGAAACGGCTGAGGTCATTGGATACCCAGATAGCTGCATTGCGCTCGGAGTTCGAAACGGATGAGAATGAGCTGAACAGGATAATCGGAGAAGAGGAACTCAGGCGTGAAGCCGCAGATAAAGGCCGCACAGACATGGCGCGCTTGAGAAAGGCTGATAGCCTCCTTAAAGGAAGCTGAAGGGATCGCATGGATGAAGGAGATGAGACAGTTCAGTCCGGCACAGAGCCGGGAGAGAATTCCTACATACTGAGACTCTATGTGGCGGGTCAGACTAGGAAGAGCCTTGCGGCTTTTGCCAACCTCAAGAAGATTTGCGAGGAGCACCTGCAGGGCAGATATAAAATAGAAGTAGTGGATCTGCTGGAGAAACCTCAGCTTGCCAAGGGGGACCAAATCCTGGCCATCCCCACCCTGGTAAGGCAGCTGCCGCCGCCCCTCAAAAAGATTATCGGCGATCTCTCCAATACCGAGAAGGTGCTGGTGGGCCTCGATCTACGACCGGCAAACCAGAATGATTGATCCGAAAACGAGGGTTGCCTATGGGCGAGCAGAAAGACACGACCCAGGAGTTCGAGGAAGCACTCAAGTGGCTGAGCCAGGAAAAGTATGTCCTGCGCCTTTTTGTTGCAGGCATGAACCCGAAGTCTCTTCAATCTATTGAAAACATCAAGCGCATATGCGAGACGTACCTGGCCGGCAGATATCAGCTCGAAGTGATCGATGTTTACCAGCAGCCCATCCTCGCCAAAGACGGTCAGATAGTGGCCGCACCTACGCTCGTAAAGGAGCTTCCACCACCTCTAAGAAAATTGGTTGGGAGCATGTCAGATACCGAAAGGGTTCTGGTTGGAATGGATCTGCACATTGTCATGGCAGGAACCGTCGATCACCCTGCGGAGACGAAAACCCAGAAGCAGAAGGATGATGGAGCTGTCCTATGACCAGGTCTAAGAAGGAACTCTTAGCCGAGAATGAGGAGTTGCGCAGATCTCTGGGCGAGTCCCAGGAGCTTTTGCGGGCCATAAGCAGTGGCGAAGTTGATGCCCTGGTTATCTCCCGACCAGAGGGAGTGCAGGTCTTTACGCTCGAAGGAGCGGATCGCGCTTACCGAGTCCTCATTGAGGCAATGAACGATGGCGCGGTCACTATAACCTCAGAGGGGACCATTCTTTTTTGCAATCGTCACTTCGCAGAGATGGTGAAGTCTCCTCTGGAAAAAGTGATAGGTTCATCCTTATACCGTTTCATCCAGCAAGCTGATCAGGCTGCATTCAATACCCTTCAGCAGAGTCTGGGCAGAGATGAGCTGAACATCAGGGCTGACGATGAAAGCATTTTGCCGGTTTATATTTCCTTTAATTCCCTACAACTTTCGGAATCCCAGGATGCATTTTGCGTTATCGTAACCGACCTGACAGAGCAGAAGCGCAAAGAAGAGATTGTTGCTGCCGAAAAGCTGGCGCGCTCAATCATCGAACAGGCGACAGAGGCAGTCGTTGTCTGCGATGAGTCGGGAAAGATCATCCGTTTCAGCCACGCTGTATCCAGGATATTGGGCTGTGACCCATCGCTACAGATTTTCGAGAACATATTCGACCTCAAGCTCCCGACTGGCAAGAAGCTACTTCCAGTCTCCGCCGCTCTTCAAGGTGAGGTTCTCTTGGAAGCCGAGGCAAGTTTAAAGCGAAGCGATGGCATTTTGTTTGACTTGCTCTTGAACGCCGGACCTCTGAAGAGTGCAGATGGCAATATTATAGGTTGCGTGGTTACAACCACAGATATTACCGAGCGCAAGCGAATGGAAAATGCGCTTAGGGTGAGCGAGGCCCGCTACCGAGATTTATTCAATGCGATGTCGAGCGGAGCTGCGATATACGACGTGCTGGATGATGGAAAGGATTTCATCTTTTCTGACATAAATCCAGCAGGCGAGAAGATTGATAAGGTCAACCGGGCTGAGATCGTAGGAAAGAGTCTCTATGAGCTATTCCCAAATGTTAGAGCGATGGGGCTCGATGAGGTTTTTCGAAGGGTGTGGAAGACAGGATCACCGGAATTCTTTCCTATTGCCGCTTATGCTGATGATAGAATCGCTCTGTGGTTGACCAATTATGTATATCGGCTGCCGTCTGGTGAGCTGGTGGCGATATGGGACGATATCACTGAGCGCAAGAAGGCTGATGAGGCTCTGAGGGATAGCGAGGAACGCTACCGATCCCTGTTCAATAGTATGACCGAGGGCTTCGCCCTCCATGAAATCATTTGCGATGAAAAAGGCGAGCCTGTCGACTATCGCTTCCTCGATACTAATCCGGCTTTCGAGCGACTTACCCGTCTGAAGCGAGAGGACGTGATAGGCAAAACTCTAAACGAGGTCTTGCCTGGCGAGGATCCACGATGGATCAAGGAATATGGTGCTGTTGCCCTCACCGGGGAGCCGAAACAGTTTGAAAACTATTCACCCGCACTGGGAAGGCACTATGAGGTGTTTTCCTACAGTCCAGCGCCGCGTCAATTTGCTGTCTTGTTAATGGATATCACAGAGCGCAAGCAGGCCGAGGAACTGCTACAGGAAGCTAAGGACGAACTGGAAGTCTCCGCCGAGGAATTGCGTGGGCAAAATGACGAACTCTTGCGAACTCAGTCGGCCCTGCAAAAGAGCAAGGAGCATGCGCAGGCTCGTTCAGAAGAGCTGGAAAAAGTGCTTGATTCTGTGCCTGCTGGCATATGGATAGCTCACGATCCCCAAGCACTTCACATAACTGGGAACAAGCTCTCCTACGAATGGCTCAATATTCCACCCTATGCCAACGCTTCCAAATCTGCTCCTGAGGGAAAACGGCCTGAGACATTCAGGGTGTTCAAGGACGGCAAGGAGTTACAGCCGGTAGACATGCCTGTACAGCGGTCTGCCATGGGCAAAGAGATACGTGATTATGAATTCACCTTTGTTTATCCTGATGGTACAGAGCGGCATATGCTAGGCAACGCCATGCCTCTTTTGAGTGATAACTGCAAACCTCGCGGGTCTGTTTCATCCTTCATTGACATCACGGAGCGCAAGCGGGCTGAGGAGGCGCTGCGGAAAAGCGAGAATCGGTTTAAAGTGCTCATTGACAACTTGAGTTCTGGTGTGGCACTGATCGATGAGAACGGCAAGTTCACGATATATAATCCAGCGTTTTTGCAGATGTTTGGCCTGCTTAAAGATTCATTTGATATTAAGAATGTCAACGATCAAAATTGGGACGATTGGAAGGTATTCGAAGGAGACGGCACGCTGATGCATGTTGATGAACATCCTGTTCGGAAGGCCGCATTAACAGGCAAACCTGTAAGGAACAAGCCTATATGTGTAAGATTGCCCGCAGGCGGGGGTCTTGTTTGGATGCTAGTCAGTGCCGAGCCGATACTCAAATCCGATGGCGAAATCGACCTATTGATATGCACTTACCACGATATAACAGCACTCAAGCAGGCCGAGGAAGGACTGAAAAAAGCCTATGATAAGATGGAGCTGAGGGTCCAAGAGAGGACTGCCGAGCTATCAGAGGCAAAAGAAGAACTGGAATGCATAAACGAAGAGCTGCGGGTGGAGATCGAAGACCATAGCCGCACAGAGGAGGCTCTTCTGGCGGCCAAAGATGCAGCCGAGGCTGCTGGCCAAGCCAAGTCCGATTTTATGGCCAATATGAGCCATGAGATCCGCACGCCCATGAACGCAGTCATAGGCATGACCAGCCTTCTTTTGGATGACGAAACGCTGAATCCCGAGCAGAAGGACTTCGTGGAGACCATCAGAATGAGCGGGGATGCGCTCATGGTCATTATCAACGACATCCTCGATTTCTCCAAGATGCAAGAGGACAAGGTTATTCTGGAAAACCAGCCATTCGATCTGGGATGCTGCGTTGAGGAGGCTCTAGACCTTGTGGCCAAAAAAGCGAGTGAGAAGAGACTGAACCTGGCTTATACCATCGATAAAAACGTTCCGGAGGTCATCATCGGCGACCCCAACCGGCTCAGACAGATTCTGAGCAACCTGCTGAATAATGCTGTCAATTTTACAGAGCATGGCGAGATCAAGCTCTCCGTCTCAGGCCAGATGCTTGAAGATTGTAACGAGATTCTTTTCGCAGTTCAGGATACGGGGATTGGCATCTCTCAAGATCAAATGGATTTTCTGTTCCAGCCTTTCAGTCAGATTAATAACACTACGACGCGTGATTATGGTGGAACCGGCCTGGGTCTGGTTATCAGCAAGAAGCTCGCAGAATTAATGGGAGGCAAGATCTGGGCTAAGTCAGAGCCGGGAAAAGGCTCGACCTTTAATTTCACCATCCAAGCAGAAACTGCGCCAGGCGATGCAAAGGAGCATCTTGTTGGATTTCAGCCTCAGTTGGTTGGCAAGCATGTGCTCATAGTTAACGACAACAGGACCAATCGCCGCATCTTGGGTGCCTATGCCTATTCCTGGGGTATGGTACCCCTGGTTGCAGCAAAGACCAAGGATGCGCTGGAATGGATTCGAAGAGGAGACACCTTCGATGTCGCTATCCTGGATACGGATATGCAAGATATGGATGGCCTGGCATTGGCCAATGAGATGCGCAGGTACAACAAGACTCTTCCACTTGTGATACTCGCTCCGATTGGACAGCATCTGCCACCCGATCATGCACACTTGACCAAACCCATCAAGCCATCTCAGCTATATAAGGTGCTGACAAACATCATTTCCATGCAGCTGGCCCAAAAGTCAGATCTAGCAAAAGTGGTCAATAAGGAAATCCCGACATGTTCTTTGCGGATACTTATAGCTGAGGACAATGTATCTAGCCAAAAAGTCACCAAACAAATGCTTAAGCGCCTCGGTTATCGGGCCGATGTGGCTGCCAATGGCATCGAGGCATTGCAGGCGTTAGAACGCCAGCCTTACGATGTCGTGCTCATGGATCTAAAGATGCCGGAAATGGATGGGCTGGAAGCCACACGAATCATCCGCCAACGATGGCCGGATAATGGACCGAAGATAATAGCTGTTACCGCCTATGCTCTGCAAGGCGATAAAGAGAAATGCATCGAGGCGGGTATGGACGATTATATCAGCAAGCCTATCAAGATGAACGAATTGGCCGAGGTGCTGAGGAGATACCAGTCTGCAGAAAAACTATAGGTTCGTTATGAAGCCGGTGAATTCTGTATTGCTTAGTGCGTATAACTTGTAATTCATTCCCTCTTTTTTCGATGCCTTTTAAACCGCAGAAGAATATTATAAGTATACTCTCCTGCTCAAACTCCCTGATGTTACGCGCCGGATTCTACAGGATATTTTAAGTTTTGCTGATGCTGCTTTTTCGATATCGGGCAATTGTCGATAAACTATTCCATAGTGTAGTAAAATGGTCAGATAGGTTGAAGCGATTTTTGGGCCATTTAGGACGGTTCGATATTCAAGTACATGCAACTTTCATACCTCAAAAAATCTATCATGCATGGCGAATCTTCGCCCCATCGCCCGCTATTTTATAATTCCGGTTATTTGATTAGGAAGTAGTAGTCCCTTTCAATTTTCCGAACATTTTATATAGTTTCACCATTAAAGTCGTTTGCAGCGCAAATAGTATCTGCATATTCAGAGGCGTTGTTGATGGCGTGCTCAGATCTCGCGGAGGTGAAGACGGTGATACCCATGAGTGGAGTAGTAGATGAAGAAAGAGATGACTTTGTCGAGGGTATAATTAAGGGTCTAAAGGATTTTGCCGAGGGCCGATGCACTGTCTTCAAGGACGACGATGAGCTTGAGGCCCATCTGATGAGCCTTTAGATTCCTGTTTTAGACCTACTATGGCCTTCAAGTCCGTTACCACAAGCTATTTTGATAAAAAATTTTCTAAATTAACCAACAAAAACGAGACTTTTAAGAGACAAGTGATAAACAAACTAAAAGAGATTCGCCAACATCCAGAGATTGGCGAACCAAAAAGTCATGCACTAAGAGGGCTTCGGGGCCTTCACATCTCGGAGCATTTCGTTGTTGTCTATCTGATTTTTAAAGATTATGTTATATTTATAAATTTAGACCATCACGACAAGGCATACGACCCCAACACTATGAAAAGGCTGATTAGACGTTTGTTAGAGGATGAAAGGCTTCTGGCGGCACTGGAGATATCTGATATTACCGTAGATGACTTTGCTCGCTTCGTGACAACCGTGGGCACATAAGTAAGCGCCCTTTTTGTTCTATGGCATTTTGTTTAATACTCGTGAAATGCCATAGAACCACATCCCGTGCATAAAACCGCCGCCGGTGAAAAACGAAAAGCCCTTCAAAAAACCGCCCGTGATCTCTCCCGCGATGCTCGTGCCCTGCAGAAGGCCGCCAAGCACCTGCCCGCCGCCCGCCAAGAGGCCCAGAGGCTGCATGGCGAGGCGGACGCGGCCCTGGCGGAGGCCGAGGCCCTCAAGCTCCAGGCCAGGGTGGAGGATCTGACCGTTTGGAGGATGGAGAAGGTCAAGCGGACCCGCAAGGGCACCAGGACCTACAGCTACTGGATGGCCTGCTGGCGCGAGGGCGACAGGACGCGCAATGTGCACCTGGGGAGCACCGGGAAGATGGATGCAGAGGGGGCCAGGCGGAAGGCGAGGGAGATGAAGGCGGAGGCGCTGGGCTCGTAATCGAGGCTTATGAAAATCTGGTTTCAGTCATTCAGAAGATGGTCTCTTCTTCTCGCATTCTCGCGCCCAGGCCCACCGCCTCCTCGACGGCTGCCAGGTCTTTCATGAGGAATATCCTCTCATTCGTCGTCTCCTTGAAGGCTACGGAGTTCTTCAGGATCTGTGCGTACTTGGCGGACTTGGGGAGCTGGACCACGTAGCCCAACAGGCTCTCCACCAAATCGTAGTCGAAGCCGTTGCGCTCCAGGATCTTGAGGGCATTGTCCCTTGCGCCGATGGATTTGAACTCGAAGCGGTATTGATCCTTGTTGTAGTAGTCCAGAAGCGCATCGAAGACCTCTCTTTTGTCGAAAAACTGTTTGAAGACCCAGAGCTTGCCGAGCTTGAAGATGGTGATGCGCACCCGTCGCTCGACGACATCGAAGGTATTGGCCTGCATGAGGAGATCTCCTGGCGGTATTCATGGCGGGTTTGCTATAAAAATTATGGTGTTTAATTGAGGGCTTCCTGCCCCTCTCATTCCGGTCTCGGCGCTGTGGCCTGCGCGACCCGGAAGATGTTTATGAGTCAGATCTGTTAAAATTTAACCGTCAAGTTGGACACAATCGTCTATATGATTCTCGCAGTGTTTAGATGTAGCTATGGCCTGGAAGGCAATTAGTGCAATAAGTCTGCTCTCGTTGGTGGTCCTGCTGGCTCTACCAACCGCAAGCGCATCGAGCGCGTCCCTCTCTGATCTGTTGTCCACAGTCTCATCCTTCGATGATCCTCGCATGGGTGCCAAGGACCTGGCTTTCTATCTGGCTTCTCATGGCTTCGACGCCACTCCCAAAGGCAGCTATGTAGTGGTAGATCTGGGCAGCGACGTCTACAAGCTCACTCCCAATGGCGCGGCTCCGGGGCTGGCCAGCATTGCGGGCTGAAAGCGCGGCATAAACGAGGGCGGTCTTCCAGGCCACTCCCTCCTACCTTTAATTCCTGATCAAATGGTGTCTGATTCTCTTTTCCATGCGTCTTCTCTTCTCGGCGGCGGGGAGTCCTTCAGAGGTGCAAGGTCTTGGGGTTCAGAGAGGATGCGGTTCGTGTGGGATCGGGGCTGGGTCGCTTAACCTATGCAATTCTGATAGCTCTCGGGTTCTGTCAAATTGTCGGTAGTTGAATTATTAAATCGGGACGTATAGCCAATTTTTTCTTCATTAGATACCATAGACTTGACAGAACCCCTTCTCTCAATATCTCCCAGCGACTTCCAAGCTCCCTCTACTTGGCCCCTGTTACAATGAAGTTGTCACCATAGCATCCGTATTTGATATACTCCATGAGCCCCTCCTCACTTCTTCTCATGGTTCTTGACTTGACATCTCTAAAGCCTGCTGATTGCAGCAGAGCTATATCATGACCGGGACGCTCTTTGCCATTCAGAGGCAGGCTCTTTTGCAGGCTGCGGCTGTAATGTCCCAATGCAGAAATCCTTCTTTCTGTGATCATAATCAACGGCAGAGAGACCATGCGCCAGGCCTTTCTCTTGATGCTGCCTCTTTCAGAGTTCCACGAACCATCAATGACTGCTACCATCCCGCCAGGTTTCAAGACCCTTTTCCATTCGGCAATTGCTTCCTCAGGCTGGGTCAGAGTCCACATGAGCGCCCTACAGATCACGACATCAAAATACCCGTCCTCGAACTTAAGGTCCTCGGCGTCTCCTCTGATGAAGTCTACATCCAGACCGAACCTTCTGGCATTCTCCCTCCCCCTGGAAAGCATCTCCTCAGAGAAGTCGAGCCCTGTGACATCGTGTCCCATCTCTGCAAGTATTAGTGCCAGAGTCCCGGGCCCCGTTCCCACGTCCAAGACCCTTTTCCCTGTCTCGCCTATCTCCTGTGCCAGGACGTCTCTGATAAATACTCTCCTCCTGGAGCGCATCCCACAGTTGACGAACCTGCTGTACCCGTCTGCATTTCCGTCCCAGTGAGCTTTGATCATCTCTTTCATAAATCCTCATAAAAAGGTGATGGATTAGGCAGTCAGGGCATGTACACGAACGCGCCCTGCTTCTTCACATCAAAGTCTATTTTCTGGAACCTGTCCAGGTAATCCTGGTGGATCTCCGCCGGGTCCATGTCTTTGAACAGGTCGGGGTAGAACCATTTTGCCAGGTAGGCTGCGCCTATCGGGTATCCTGGGTTGACATGGATTATATAGTGGGTTACAAAAACCTTGCCATCTTTTGCTGCCCTTAGATTGTCAAACCCGGTAGTGCCTGTGATCTCCTTGTAGCGCGTCACAAGGGGTGTTAAATTGCTGCTCTCGTACCCGCCTGCAAACGACAGTCCCAGCACAACATCCGGGTCCATGGATAGAATCCACTCAGGATCGACCACAGGATATGCCGTCAGGTTGAAAGCTATGTTCCTGCCCCCTGAAACGCTCAGAGTCCTCTGGTATGAGCTGTTGCCTCCGCATGTGGTATTCCCGGGCCTGTCCCAGAACACACTCGGGCGCTTATCCTCTGGGATGGACGAGATTTTATTCTCTATACCGTCTATGATTTCGTCGTGCCATTCCCTGTACTCCTCAGCGCTTTCAACCTCGTCTAGGAGGTAGCCTAGTATGAACACCTCTGAAAGGACCATATCAGAGTTGGCGAGCCACAGCCGCGCGACATCTATGCCAGTCCCATTGAGCTTCTTCTCAAGGTCGTGTCCATGATACTGACGCGGCCCGAGAATCACCAGGTCTGGCTGGAGCTCTATTATTTTCTCAACATCGGGCTCTGTGCGATCTCCAATTGAGGGAAGCTTCATCAGATCTCCAAGAAAGCTTGGGACATCCTTCCTCGTCTTCTCATCTATGGCCACTATCCTGTCCTTGGCATTCAGTATTCTGAGTGCTTCTACAGTGCTATCTACAATGACGGCGATCTTCTTGATCGGCTTTTTGACAGTCACGTTCGTGCCGTCGCAGTCGATTATAGTCATCTTCGACTCTTTTCCTTCTAGGATCTGCTCTATTAGAGATATGTCAGCCTCGTCCACCTTTCCATCCAGGTTGGCATCTGCAAGCATAGTCTTGCTCTCAGTCCCGTTTATTATGCCCTGGACATAACTGACATCCTTTTCGTTGATGGCATCATCCATATTTGCATTCCCGAAGATCTCGAGGGTAAAGCTCGAGGCTCCGGCAGGTGACAGGGTCTGCAGTACAGACAATGCTACAATTATTATCATAAGACAAATTCTATTCATATTACTTCCTCATACTCATACTAAACTAGTAAGATAAATATCTTTGTTAGAGGATTTTGAATAACGCTGCATTGTTCATCTCTGACAAATATTGCGCCAATATTTTCAATTCAAACGCTCATGATTTCATAGGTCCATCTTTATTTAGCTTCAATATGCTTTCTTTTTTCTATTTCAGTCATTTCACATGAAAAACTCACAAAGCATACTGATTTTCATCTTTTGGGCATGATCCCTGCCTGAAGATCATGGCTGTTTTTTGGCGATATATCAAGTAAGCAGGCCGGAATTTAGGCTAGATATTCCTGTATAAAGTACAGGATACATCTATATATAATATAATACTATTAGTAGTAAGCTTTTATTTATTAATATGCTCTTTATATTACGATATAGAAAGAGATTTATACTAAATTATACGAATTGGCATAATGCATCAAGATTCGGCCCAATCAGGAATAATCCAGAAATGGAACTTGATGTCGTGGACGTATGATACTTTTTATGGACATAGCATAAAATCAAATGAAGAAATGAATGCATGGATCGGATTATTTAACAATTTAATTCCCAAAATAAACTTAAATATTCTCGATATCGGCTGCGGCACAGGTGAAATGAGTCTGTTGTTAGCTCAACTGGGTCATAGCGTTACAGGGATCGATCTTTCAGAAAACATGCTTTGCGTTGCGGATGAAAAAGCCCGAAAAAAAGGATTAAATATAAAATTTTTAAAAGGAGATGCAGAAGATCCTCCCTTTGAATCAAACGAATTCGATGTCATTGTAGCAAGGCATCTCTTCTGGACTCTCCTTCGACCAGAAAAAGCAGTAAACAGGTGGAAACGAATTCTAAAAAAAGGTGGGATTATAATATTAATTGATGGTGTGTATTATGATCCCTCATTGAAGGGCAAGATATTACTTTTAATTTCTGATATTCTAATATATCTAAAGGATAAAAAGAGGCCTCAGAGGGGCTATGCTAGAGAAATAAACTCCCTTTTGCCTAATTTAGGGGGCATGCCGGTTGAAAAAGCCGAAAATTATCTCAATATCGAAAATTTTAGAAATATTAAAGTAATTGATCTGAAAAACATTGTCAATATTGAGAAACGAGACCTGCCATTAAGGAAGAAAATTGCCTTCAGAAAGGACTACTATGCAATATGTGGAATCAAATAAACTCATTTTTTTAAAATGTAAAGCAAAAAGTTGTGATACGCATGAATGAATACTGGAAAATTCTGCTTTGTGTACTGACTGCATTGATTGCATCCATCATTGCATGCAGTGCCGCGTCAGAAAATGAAGAGAACTTTACTCTGAACATTTTCGGCAATGCAAATTTGGATAATATAATTAATGAACAAGACGTAGCCTATGTGCGCGATGTGATAAATGGGACGAAACTTGCTACGAACTTATCCGATGCCAACTATGATGGAAAGACTGATGAAAATGATATAGCGCAGATTGAAGAGATTATGCGAGGAGATGAGAAGCAACTTACAATTATCGATGACGCAGGCGATATAATAACAGTCCCGCAGCCAATAAATCGTGTTGTACTCATTGAGGGCTACGCTGCGCTCTATGAAACTTGGCGAGCACTTGAAATCAATGATAAAGTTATTGGCATTAACGATCGGTATGTAGAACCCGGCGGCATTCGGTATAGCAAGAAGTATTACCCAGAGCTGACAACTAAGCGAAACGTCGGTTCAACTGAAGAGCCTGACCTGGAAGTCATAGCCAGCATAGCGCCGGATGTTTTTTTCATTGATTGGAGTCCAATGTATGATATCAAAAGCAAACTTGCGAAAGCATTCCCTCACCTCCCTGTTGTATGCATGGACATAACTTATGAAAATTTCACTCGAAATACCAGAATGACGGGATATATTTTCGGTAAAAGAGAAAACGCCGAGAAATATATCGACTGGCGCAATGGTCAGAAGGATGCAGTCGAGAAAAGAACAAAAGAACTGCTAGATGATAAGAGACCATCTGTATTCATGTCATCTTATGAACCAGGAATCAATGATTTCCCTGCAAGAGGCGGGTCTCGCTATGATCCACTGATTAATGGTGCTGGAGGAAAGAATATATGTGATGGCCTGGTCGGGCTGCCAACCTCCAATAAAGTATCGGCGGAATGGATAATCGATAAAAATCCAGATATCATTATATTTACGGCAGCGATTACCTATTCCGGATATGAGTTTAATGCTGACGATTCATCGAAACTGGCTGCATTGTACAAGGATTTCATGAACCGTTCTGAATTCGCCAAAACAAACGCTGTAAAGGATAAAAGGGTATATTTCATTTGCCTTCCCCATCTCTTATACGGTGGAGCAAGCGGAATCATAACTGAAGCATATTTCGCAAAATGGATGCAACCTAATCTTACAACAGACATCGACCCCATGGAAATTCATAAGGAATCTCTTAAGTTGCAAGGTGTAAATTTAGATCTAGCCAAATATGGCGTTTTCGTTTATCCGCCATTGGAGAAGTGAGAACGCAATGCAATGATGGCTTGTCGGATCTTGTAGCAGTGGCATGACAAAGTTGAGGCGGTGCCATTACCATGCCGCCATATAATGGGTCGAATTGTCGAAGGGGCACTGCAATAGCTAACCAGCTCTAAGATCCGAACAGCCTGCATTGAAAGCAAAAGCAGCATTGGTTTTCTTTGCATGGAAAGAGCCTTTCGCTGCTGCCTGGGGGCCATCAAGTTCGGCCTTCGAGCACATGGCCAAAAGTCTGGTTCTGTTGAATCAAGTGGTGGCCTAGCAAAAACAGCATCAAAACGATCATCCAAAATGTCGCACAATCGTAGGATGCAACAGAAAAGTTACTGCAAGTAAGCGGACTAATCCATGTTAGCTGTGTAGGCTACGAAATACTGTTATTCTAGTAGCGCTTTATAACAATTCATATCGTCAAAGGAGCAAGTATTATGAATGGAGATAGCAGGACCGGCAGAGGCAGGTCGAACCGGGACTGGTGGCCGAACCAGTTGCGGCTCGGTATCCTGCACCAGCAATCCTCCAAGTCCAATCCGATGGGCAAGGATTTCAACTATGCGGAAGAGTTCAAGAGTCTCGATCTGGCGGCTGTGAAGAAAGATCTTCTGGCACTGATGACCGACTCGCAGGACTGGTGGCCGGCGGACTTCGGACACTACGGACCTCTGTTCATTCGCATGGCATGGCACAGTGCAGGCACGTACCGCATCAGCGACGGTAGGGGCGGCGCAGGGGGCGGTAACCAGCGCTTTGCTCCTCTCAACAGTTGGCCCGACAATGTCAACCTCGACAAGGCACGCAGGCTGCTATGGCCGATCAAGCAGAAGTATGGCCGAAAAATTTCTTGGGCTGACCTGATGATCCTCACCGGCAACGTTGCTCTAGAATCGATGGGATTCAAGACATTCGGTTTTGCCGGCGGGCGTGAGGATATCTGGGAGCCGGAACAAGACGCCTACTGGGGCTCTGAAGACGAGTGGCTTGGTAACAAGCGTTACTCTGGCGACCGGGATCTCGAAAATCCGCTCGCTGCCGTGCAAATGGGTTTGATTTACGTCAATCCGGAAGGTCCGAACGGCAATCCGGATCCGATCGCGGCAGCGCGGGATATCCGCGAGACCTTCGCTCGCATGGCAATGAATGACGAAGAGACGGTTGCGCTCATCGCTGGCGGCCATTCCTTTGGCAAGACCCACGGCGCTGGCCCTGCGTCCCATGTCGGGCCCGAGCCAGAAGCTGCCGGTATCGAGGAGCAGGGCCTCGGCTGGAAGAACAGCTTTGGCACGGGCAAAGGTGCTGACACGATCACAAGTGGCCTGGAAGTCACCTGGACCAACACGCCAACGAAGTGGAGCAGAAACTTCTTCCGGATACTGTTCAGCTTTGAGTGGGAATTGACAAAGAGCCCAGCCGGTGCAAACCAGTGGAGGCCGAAGGGTGACGCAGGTGCCGGCACCGTGCCGGCTGCACACGACCCATCAAAGCGTATTGTGCCTTCCATGCTGACCACTGACCTCTCTTTGCGTTTTGATCCCATCTATGAAAAAATTTCGCGGCGCTTCATGGAGAACCCGGATCAGTTTGCTGACGCGTTCGCTCGAGCCTGGTTCAAGCTGACACACCGCGACATGGGGCCTCGTGTACGTTATCTCGGTCCGGAGGTTCCTGCAGAGGATCTCATCTGGCAAGACCCGATTCCCGCCGTCAATCACAAACTGATTGATGAAAAGGACATTGCCTCCCTCAAGGGCAAGATCCTGGCTTCGGGCTTGTCTGTGTCTGAACTGGTTTCAACGGCCTGGGCGTCGGCGTCCACGTTCCGTGGCTCCGACAAGCGCGGCGGTGCGAACGGTGCCCGCATTCGTCTGGCACCGCAAAAGGACTGGGTTGTCAGTCAGCCAGCTCAGTTGGCGAAGGTCCTCAAGACCTTGGAGGATATCCAGAGTGCGTTCAACCGTGCTCAGTATGGTGGGAAGAAAGTCTCCCTCGCTGACCTGATCGTTCTTGCCGGTTGCGCCGGCATCGAGCAGGCGGCGAAGAATGCCGGCCAGAATGTGACGGTTCCCTTCACGCCGGGACGCATGGACGCCTCACAGGAGCAAACCGATGTGGAGTCCTTCGCCGTACTCGAACCGGTCGCGGATGGGTTCCGCAACTACCTCAAAACCAAATTCTCGGTATCCGCCGAGGTGCTACTGGTCGATCGGGCGCAATTGCTGACGCTGACTGCACCTGAGATGACAGTTCTCGTGGGCGGCATGCGCGCCCTGAATACAAACTTCGGACAGACCCAAGCCGGTGTCTTCACGAAGCGGTCGGAGGCTCTGACCAACGACTTCTTCGTGAACCTGCTCGACATGGGAACGACATGGAAAGCGGCTTCGGCTGCCGGGGACGTGTTCGAAGGGCGTGATCGCAAGACGGGTGAACTGAAGTGGACCGCAACGCGTGTCGATCTGATCTTCGGTTCCAACTCCCAGCTCCGGGCCTTGGCGGAAGTCTACGGATGTGAGGACTCCCAGGAGTTGTTCCTGCATGACTTTGTAGCGGTGTGGAACAAAGTCATGAACCTTGACCGTTTCGACCTTGCCAGATCGTAGCATAACGTTTTCGAGGGCTTGCGATAGGGCGGCTAAAAAAACGGTCAGCTAACAATCGGTTCCAGCGGATGGCGTATCGCCGTCGCTGAACCCGAATGTTCAGGTTTTGGGTTATGTCGAGTCTATGGCATTTGATGAAGAAAAGTCGGCTATGCTTCTCGATTTAATAATTTGACTACCGACAACTTGACAGAATCCAGATGATTAACACTGCTCTCAAATATGCAGAATTCTATACATCACCAGGAAATTACTACTATTTTGCATCATGATCGAGACACTACCACCTTTGATCGTTACGCTATTGACACAAGTATGGAAAGATTTATAAATGAATCATATTAGTTCATAAATAAATCAAACTTTCGGTATATGGGCGGATGATAAAATGAAATTGCGCTATGTATTGCTGGCTCTAATATTGTGCTTTTCTTTTGCAGTTGTGCACGCAGAATCAAACGACTTTGTATTGAATTTATATGGGAACGCAAATTTGGACGGCACCATCGATAACCAGGATATAGAATACGTAAAAGCAGTCCTCGAAGGAAAAGAAACACCCACAAAGTTTTCGGATGCAAACAATGACGGAAAAGTCGATGAAAACGATGTCACACAAATAGAGCAAATAATTGACGGCAAAGAAAAAATACTAATCCTCATAGATTCCGCCAACAGGACCGTTGCGCTCAAGACTCCTATTGAAAGGGTTGTCATAGCACGAAAAGGTGCAGAAGAGTTCACGATACTGATGGCCAAAGATAAAATCGTAGGCATTGGTGATGATGCAAAGCAAAGTAATCCTGGTATTGTCCAAAAAACCGGAGTGGATAAGATCCAGGGTGTGGGGAACTTCAATTCAGGAAGCCTGGATTATGAGACAATAATCTCGCTCAAACCCGATCTGGTTATTGCCACTTCGCCCGCATTAAAAAAGGGATTGGCGGACAAGATTCCTGAAAACATCTCCGTAGTGGCGCTGGATAGCGAAGTTGATATAGATCTTGCTTCTCAAGATGAGATAATAAAAAAATTAGGATATATTGTGAATGAGCCAAAGAAGGCCGAAGAAATAATTAATTGGAGAGATAAATATACGAATATATTAAGCAACGGAATAAGTAAATTAGATCAAGATACTCTCCCCACATACTATGTAGAGACATACGATAAATATGTAACTTATTTCTCCGATCAATACGACTCAAAAGCAATAAGTGGCTGCGGGGGACGCAATGTTATCGACGGATCAAAATTTTCAAAGAACGAATTGAAGGACGGAGAAGTCACTATTGACCCAGAATGGCTGATCGATCAAGATCCGGACTATATATTCATAAGGGAGGATACAAATGCTGCAGGGTTTAACTGGACCGAAGAAGACGCCAAAAAGAGATTAGAGACGCTGATTGATAGACCGGGATGGGAAAACCTGAAGGCTGTTAAAAATGGCCATGTATATTTGTATAGCAAATGCTTTGTTAGAAGCAGATCAGAAATAGGAAAAGTCTATTTCGCAAAATGGATGCATCCAGATTTATTCAAGGACTTGAATCCAGATGCCATTCATGAGGAATATTGGAAAGAGTTTTTAGATGTGGATCTCAAAGGGCTTTGGGTTTATCCCGAGCCCAAGTAATTTTTTGGGGGAGGATGACTGGATTGAAAGATCAAATACGAACTCGCTGGAGTCTAGATGCCGCAAATTATAATCGCTCCACGCAATCCACATGGAACTCAAGAAGGGCTAAATCCGCATGGGAGAGCATTTTTAAGGACTTACTTGGAACCGACGTGCAACTCGTGCTTGATGTAGGGACAGGTCCCGGATTTATAGCATTTCTGCTGGCAGAGCTAGGAAAAAAAGTGGTCGGCATTGATCTGTCTGAAGATATGATAAAGATTGCCAACCGCAATGCCAAAGAATTGGGTTTTAATGTTGACTTTAAAGTGAGCGATGCTGAAAATCTGCCATTTGATGATGAATCATTTGATGCCGTTGTAAATAGACATGTGTTATGGACCTTACCCAATCCAGAAAGAGCCACACACGAATGGAAACGTGTTCTCAGGCCAGGAGGAACTCTGATAATCATCGATGGTAACTGGAATTATAATTATAAAAACTCTATTAATAAAAAAATTTGGCGATATCTTGCGGCACCAATTGTAATCGTTACGGAGAAAAGAATACCCCGCAAAACGAAACTAGATCAAGATATAAAGCAAAAACTCTGGTCGTCTGGCAACTCGCGCCCTGGCGATGATATAAAAATACTTAAAAAATTAGGTTTTAGGAATGTTGAAGTGGACCCAAATATAAACAAACGGACACAGTCACTATTGGATTATATAAAGCTGGGCTACTGGGGAGACACGTTCCTAGTGACAGGTGTAAAATAAAATGGTGCATCAAAATTTCAATTTAGTCTGCTATTTTGCTATAAGGTGTGATCAATTGCACAATATATAGCTTGATAAAAAATATAGTTTAATAAAAACTTTTTGCACAAAAAATTGCCATAGAATAGATATTGGAAACTTGAGTTACTGAAATGACGCTCATTAATGCAATCTACGCTACCGTCGAGATATCGAAGGAGATGGTTCCTCCCATTTTTATCGGCTTTTTTTTAGCCAGCTTTATTCACTCTTCAGGATACTTTAATCGCCTTTGTCTGCCAACCGCCTACCTTGCCTATTTTTCTAATCTTCCATCAAATTGCACTGGTGCCTTGACATTATTTCTTGTAAATAATTGGGCGTCATTGTCAATGCTCTCCGAAGAACACCGAGCGGGGAGACTTAGTGATAGGGAGCTAATCGTATCCATACTCGTGGGGTCAATTCCAAAAGGATTAAACAATGCTATTTTATATACCGTGCCGGTCGCAATTTCTGTGCTTGGCCTCCAAACAGGAGCAATTTATGTTTTTTTTGAAGCCGTTGCTAATTTTTTTGTTGCTTCTATCGGAATAGTGCTCGGAAAATTAATTCTCAAATCAGAACACTTAGAGTTATTCGTGGGAAATACTCACGAATCGCCACGCTGGTGGAAACGAATAGAACCTAGTCTTCGAGAATGTATTTCATCATCCAAAAAAATCATAAAAACTTTAATTCCCACTATTTTTCTTGCCCAACTGGCCATTAATTACATTCTACTTCTTCCTATTGTAGAGAAATATAATTCTCTTATCCAGCCGTTTGGCTTCCCCTCATCGAGCCTGATCGTTCTGCTGGCCAGCGTCGTGAGCCAAAGCGCCGCTTTGGTAGCGAGTGGAACGTTGCTCGACAATTCCTCCATTTCTCCTAAACACTGCCTGATCTTGATGTTTATGGCGAGGTGTTTACATCGAGGCATTGGATTTATGAGAATCGGTATTCCTGCGTATGTATCCTATTTCGGAGGCTCTCTAGGAATCAGGGTTGCGACAATCGAATATTTTTTGATTGAGGTCGCAAATGTCCTAGTAATACTGCTGATATGCCTATTATTATAGAAAGACAACAAAAGTTCTAACCAGAGGCTACAGCAAAATGACAGAGACACATGCCACCGTACCATAGCGAATAGGATAGCCCATCAAATATGTTGTTACATCTTATCCGCTAAAAGTTTACCATGTTTAAGAATTATTCGAATAATTCAAAATGTTGCTACATATTGCACATTCTACTTCTTGATACATGACTCTATCTCTGGAATTTCATAGAAGAAAACAATATATAGTAAAACTTGCATTAAGCCCACATTTCGCAGTAAAGCTATGCCAAATTTTATATTTTTTAATTGCTCATATGAGTGATAATTCTACTCAGTGTATTACATTCCAGTAAGAATAATTTAGATTGAATTTGTTAATTCAATGCTGCCGGTTATGTATTTTATACAATTATATCCATATATTTAATTGTCCGTCGTGGCGTGAGTCTTTTCTGAATTCGAAATACACATACAGTAGCACTTAAGCACATCGAACCTTAAGAAACCGATAGCAAGAAAATTAGTGAGCGTTCAAACCGTTAATGCGAAATGTGGGTTAAAAACCGGCACTGTCGCATTTTCAAGTGATGGCTGGTGTTTCTGAGATACGCCTCGGAATCACTTTTTCAAATTATTAATTAATATTCTGGATAAATGAGCGCATATTTATGTATCCCACAATCCGCATTAAAGATCAAATGACGAATAATTTTCATGCTATCGATTGTGATATATGAATATTATTATATAAAATTTGAATTATTTTTTAAATTTATGAATTTAACAATATGTGGAAAAGAAGAATCTCTACGCCAGAGTATTCAGTCGGGACTTATCAATATAACTGAAGCCTGTTTAATATATTAAATTATAAATGTTTTATATTTTATAATTAATCTATTAAATCGCTATCAAGAAAATTAGTGAGGTTTGGGAATTTACTGCGGATTGTGGGATGAATACTCCATAGCCCGACTCATCCTTGAAGACACCCATTGAGAGATCCCGAAGGGGCTGGCCGCAGCGGTTACACATTATCGACATTTTGCCACTCAATTATGATTTACGCATAGGTTGTTCTGGTTCATCTCTGACTTGATTTCTCGTGGTATTCATAGGCCAACAGGGATATTTTGTCGCCTATGGGAATAGTCAAGCCGTTATCCTCCAGCCGAGCTATGCCTTCCTCAATATAGGTGATCCAGATCTTCTGATTGCTTTGTTCAGAGTCTTTACGATACTGAGACTCGATCTCCTCATAGATCGCATCAAAATCGAGACCTACAGACACCAATGCCATGCAATCCGGAGCATCCCCTGGCCGGTTGGCGATCAGCTTCATGATGAATATGT
>RPOO01000018.1 GCA_003857025.1 Methanothrix sp. | reverse complement strand
CCAAGCCCATAGCAGAACCGCCTTTGCCAGCGGTGCCGTCCGAGCCGCGAGCTGGATCGTCGGCAAAAAGCCCGGCATCTACAACATGGCGGATGTCTTGGGATCGAGATGAACTGCCTGGAAGAGCAAAGCTTTGCCCTATTGACGAACGCAAAAAGACTGGAACCGGTCTCTCTGGAAAGGAATCGAGTCGGCCTATGCGACAAGTGCGAATCCGATCTGGAGAGCCTGGCGTATCATAAAACCGAATCCGGCTGGCTGGTATCTGCACGCTGCAAGAAAGAGCATCTTGTTCTGATGCGCTATGACCTGCAATGGAACTGGCTGGGCGATCAAGAGCTGCAGATATCGGTAAAGGAATTGGGCACGTCAAATGTCTCTTCCATAGAAATGGAGAAGCTGGAAGCAGTCTTCACATCTGCCGAGATCAGGGATATGCGGGCCTGCGAGCAGGGCCGGCCCTTCACCCGGCAAAATCTTTATCGGGCTCGAGCCAAGTGCGAGAAGTTCGAGAAGCTTTTCGGGATTCGCCTGAAGCTGTAAAGCGCCAAAATTTTTGCATGCTATTGAAAAGAAATATGGACTTGGAGGAGCCGTTACTATAGTTCCTTCGAATTCGATCTTATTTTGGACGTACTCCAAATCCTTTTGTTCTCATGTTGAATGAAATCCTAAGCAGCCGCCGTGGAATTGGCGGTGCTGTTTATGGTGCTATTCGTGCAGTTCAGGCACTGCTTGCCCTTTTTGATATTGAAGGTGATGATGGATGCACCCTTTCCGGCAGATGCTTGATCACAGGTTGGACAGGTTGTGACGGACCCTTTCTCAGTGGGGCTCACATCCTTTGCACCCAATTTTGCCTGTTCAAGCTCAGGTAGGGTGTTTCCCGGATTTTTTGCGGCTGCCATATCGACCAGTTGCAATGTGGTCAGGAATCTGGCACCATTGCCCTCGGCATAGTCCAGGAAATTCGTATAAGCATCCAGGTATTCGCCTTCTCCCGAAACGAGGTTGCTGAAGATGACGACTGTGGGCGCTCCGGCTTTGGCGTTCTCGTCGAACTTGGACTGCAAGAGATCCTGCCACTGGCTGCCGCTGAGGCCCATCTGCTCCTTGATGTATTTATCGTAGAGAACAGAATCCTCACCATTAACCTTAGCCGTGCTGATAGGAACAGCGTACAGCTTGAAGCCGTCAATTAGATACGGCCAGACATCTTTCTCGTGGCCGGGCGAGTAGATCAAGCCCTCCTGGAATCCTGCATCGTAGATTATGCTCAAGTTCTCCAAGCCGCGCAGCGTATCCTCATTTTGCTCAAAGCCCTGGGGCCGGAAGCCTTTGATGTTAACGTGCTTGCCGCCGCAAACATAGCAGTGGTACAGCATGTTATTTGCGTCTTTCAAGATAGCTCCCTGCTCTGCAGCAGATAAGGACGCCAGATTCTCGCCGGTGTTATTTCCATAAAGAGCAAGCTCATGGTTGGTCATGGTCCCTTGAGACGTCACGCCCAGCCTATAGGCGGTCGCCATCTCACCACTCACAAAGATAGTGACATTTCTTCCCATTGGATCAATTTCATTAACCAAATTTATCAAGGAGTCTCCAGCTACTTTGATATCATCAGAGGAGGGCGCGTGCGCAATGTCCGCATCGACTATGATATTCACCACGGGACTCTCCTGGCATAAGCCCGGGACTGCCATTCCCAGCAACGTAATGCTAAATAGGAATATTGCATAGGCCATTTTGCTAAGTTTATTCATAGTTTCACCTCAGTTAATTGCAAAAATTAAACACCCATCGTTCATCTGTTTCATTTGAAACATCTTGTAAATAATGATTATTACTGTCAGACCATGCTAATAACTATTACGGTCTAAACTAATGTAAACTTTATTTAATTAATTATGTTTGTTTATTTAAATTGTTGTTCTGCATTATAATTACGCATGATATTGAAAACTACATAACATAGTATTTTTTAAAAATATGAGTTCTGATTTAAGATCATAATAAATTATAAATAGTTTTGGTGCGAAGTCTAATCAAGGTGATAGCCTGATGCTACAGTCTAAACGGAATTTGGCACTTGTAGTACTATTGTGCCTAATGGGAATGATATCAAGCGCAGTGGCAGCGGTCGCCGTTGGAGGCAGTTGTACTCCCGCCCAGCAACAGCAAGTGGCTCCTGGTGATATAATAGACCTTAACGGTCCCGACGTACCAGCCGATCAGCAGGCGTTGGGCATCCACTGGGATTATTTGTGGACGGTAAAAGAAGAAAATGCGGGTGGCAAGACAGTAACTACATTTCAAACGAAGAGTATCTCTTATACGGTTCCAACCACAGGATTTGCTAAAAACTATTATTTCGAATTGATGGTCACCGCTCATGAGGCTCAGCTTTGTATCAACCAGGCCTGCATGACCTTCCCTATTGTAAAACCGGGACCATGCACGATCAATACTGATGGGCCTGAGCAGGTCTGCATTACTGATGAGGGTAAATATAAATATAGTACGGCAGAGACTCCAAGCCAGGTCAGTCAGCGCTGGTGGGTCTTCCCCAAGGACAAAGTGCCTGCTACGATTGAGTATAACAGCAACACCGAGTTCAAGGTTGGAGATGGGTCAAGCGTTGAGATCGCCTGGAATAAAGCTGCTCCGAAGTCCGGCACCTATGTGGTATTTACCGGCTACTTCGCCAAGAAGTCTCCCTATGCCTTCCAGGGCTCCTGCCAGAAGCAGGTCGCAGTCGTGGATGTACCGCTTAACACCATAACTGTAACGTAACCGCGAATCAAAGGCAACAGGGCGATTGCCCTGTACACCTTATTTTATTGGCTGATCTTATGACGACCAGGCAAAAGGCGAGAAAAGTATCTGGTGCAAGACAAACAACATTAAAATATGACATAAGTAAACATGAGAATTGCCACCCGTTATGAGAATGAATTATGACAAATCCAAGGAGGCTATCCGGCTTCTCGCAATTCTGTCTCTTCTTGTAATTCCATTTCATCTCATTTCTTTTGCCTCTGCATCAGACTGGCCTGACTGCAAGTTTCAGTGTCGCGCCAATGACGTAACAATAACCGATCTTTGGCTGGGCGACTCGCAAGGAAATTCATTATCCCCAAGCGATCCGGGAAGCCAGAAAAAGGTGTACATCTGGGCAAGATTCAGGAATTTGGCAAATAGCCCTCGCTATGCTGCAATTTTATTGTGTGATCTTTATGTAAACGGTGCGCTCTATGAATCCTACTACGATGAAGATGGACAGTGCGTTCTTGATACTATTCCCGCAGGGTCCGAGAATTCATTCTCGCTCTGCAGCTTTTCCTGGACATCGGGCCAGGAGGTAAAAATCAAGAGATTGATCCTGAGCTGGGAGACTGCTAAAGGCACCGATTGCTCCAACGCCGACCGAAGGTGCAGCAATCGCAATACCAAATGCTATCGCGAGGCGGGAGATGAAATCGATCTCACGCCGCCCACCTGCCAAATAGAGGGAGAGAGCATCGCTTGCGAGAATATCATCTCCACGTACCTGCCTAGAGCCAAAGGAGGGCCGGCATCTGATCCTAAATTCATTTGGAGAATAGACGGAAAGGATGCTGATGATGAATCTGATGAAGACGGATTTCAAGTAAACTGGGGCACTTACGGCAGCGGTTATCATCTGCTTTCGCTGACCGTTGATTGGAATGATGAGCGCGGCAGCCTGTCTCAGAGCTGTATGGACAACCTTAGAGTTTTGGTTGTCGAGGTTCCGAGCGCTGTGATTGAACAGAAACCGACATCATGAGGTGCGCTGCATTATGCGTCTGCGCACACTTCTATCCATAATTGCATTTCTCTTAGCTTGCACCATTCTCGTCGGCGTAGAGGCGCGTGAGGTTATAGCCGGCAGATCCTATACAATCTCTGCACCTCAAGCGCCGGAAGGCCAGAGCTGGAGCTATATCTGGTCGGCAAGCGACGGATCGCCTCAAACAGCCACCCAAAGTTCCTTTTTGTGGACCGCGCCGCTGGTTGTGAATACCAAGACGGTTCTGTTAGGACTCACGGTATCCTGCAATGAAACCGGCTGCAACAATCAGAGCCAGATAGAAGTGCAAGTCACACCCACGACATTTGCCAAGATTCTGATAAAAAAAGACTGCATATTCAATGCGCCGGTGAAGGTGGGAGACTCCGTCACTTATACCTACAATGTTACCAATGCCGGCAATGTCACTTTAGGCGAAATCAATATCACTGATATTCATAATTGGGGACCAAACTGCGAGCCGTCTCAAATTGAAGGCGACGGCAAAAATCAGATACTTGAGCCGGGCGAAACCTGGAGGTACGAATGCCGCTATACAATACCCGATCCGGCAAATTACACTATGCTTCATATCATGGCTGGCGATAGATCGCGTGTGCAGAATATAATTAGACGGCTCGCCGAGATTAAGATCCGCCTGGAAATTAATTTAAATAGGACGAGAAAGGCGCAGCAGGAGTTTGATCCAGGAGCTGCCGCACTAAAGTTGGAGCATTTTCAGCTTGCAGGAATAAATTATACTTCCTATAATTATACCAATGAAGTTACTGGCGAAAGCCAAAAAAAGACATTTGATTCCCAGGGATTCTTAAACAGCACATACTACATAGATCCCATCTCTCAATCAACTCTGACCACTCGATATGATCCTGGTGGGAAGATAATCCAAGAAGAATTATATTACCTTCCGCCGGGAACAAAGGAATATATAAAAATTGAGTATGATCTTCCGTCCATCGGCTATAACACTATCACAGTCACCGATTATACGAGCGGTGACACATTAATAATCACAGAGGACCTGCAAGGAAACATACTTAATAAAGAATACAAAAAAACGCCCGGCTATCAGCTCTATGAGGAAAGATACATCATCAAGAACACTGCCACGGTCAAGGCCAAAACGCCGGACGGGCAGGAAGTATCCACCTCAGACCTTTATTCCTTAGAGATATTCAAGCAAAAGCCGGTGCTCGTCCTCACCAAAGAAGCCAAGCCCGATCCCGCAAAACCTGGCAGCATTATTAATTATACGATCACATATAAAAATAATGGGGGGCAGGCAGCTCACGAGGTGGTCCTCAAGGATACCTACGGCAAGATGCTGGAGTTCATTCAATCAAGCCCGGCACCAGATTTCGGGTCCATCGACACTTGGACCCTCGGAGACCTTGGCATCGGCGAGTCCGGCAATATTGCCATCCAGGCTAAGCTGAATGTCTCTGCCATCCCTGGATCGTCAATCGTCAACCGCGTTGATATGACGAGCAAAGAGGGATCCTGGGTCGAGGCGTGGGCCAATTCCACGGTGGCAAAGGATGGGCTTATCATCACCAAGACCGCTTCTGCTCGCATAATAGTGCCTGAGGAGCCTCTGTTTTACACCATAGACTACGAAAATGAGGGATCTGTTAAGCAGACCAATGTTGTCGTCCACGATTATCTGGATAAAAATGTTAACTTCAAATCATCCAGCTCCAATCCGGTTTTGATCAATAGAAGTTCCGGAATACATCACTGGTGGTATGTGGGAGACATGGCGCCGGGCAGCAGTGGGACCATCGAGATCAGCGTGAACGCGAAGAGCAAAGATGACTTTAAAGAGAATGCCAGCTCCGTCTATAACACATATAAGATAAATTCAACTCAAACCGAGGGCAATAACGCAACGCTGGAAACCTTAGTTGTCCATTCGTTATGGATCAAGAAGGAAGCAAACAAGACTGCCTATTTCCGTGGCGAGAATATAACTTACACCATACAATATGGAAATTCAGAGACGGATAAAAAAGCCGAGAAAGTGACCATTAATGATATGCTTCCGGACGTTGAGTTCATTGGTGCTTCTCCTTCTCCTACAGAAAATGGAAAAAATCTCACATGGACGATCGGCACTTTGCAGCCAAGGGAAAGCGGCACAATTACTCTTACAGTCCATATTCCAAAGAAGCCGAATGTTGCCTATGATGAGACATCCTCCGTCAAAGGGGACGGGTTTGTTCATGTGCGAAAAAAGCTTTCCACGGAGGAACCGGTACCGGCGCTCACCAACATAATCGAGATACGTGGATATTACGAGACTGCATTAAGTTATGCGAAGAGCAGTTCTACCATCACCATCCTCGGAGCTGCCGGCACCAGGATCGCTACGTCGGAACACGGAAGCGGCCACTATGAAGAAGACGAAAGCTCGCGCTTCCGGTCCGAGAATAAAAGCATAAGCCTGCAAAAGGATATTTTTGCAAAGCACGAGCGGACCACCTTTACGCTGCCCGGCAAACGAAGTATTGACTTTGATTCTTTGTGGTCGGACCGCACATCGGCAGCGAACCACATTCGCGGGGAGGAGGTCTCGGAGAATTATGTATACATGGACAGCCTGCAAAAGAACAGCAGCTTCAACGTGGATATGAACCAGACGGTTTATAAATCAAGCGTCAATTTTGATTCGGGGATAGCTCAAATCGGTTATAAAAAGAAAGCCCTCAATAGCGCTCAAACCATAAAAGAGATCGACGAAGACTATCACGGGAGCTTCAAAGTATTGCAGTCCGTAGACTCCTACGGAGAG
This sequence comes from Methanothrix sp., assembly GCA_003857025.1. Classification (GTDB taxonomy): domain Archaea; phylum Halobacteriota; class Methanosarcinia; order Methanotrichales; family Methanotrichaceae; genus Methanothrix. The sequence goes on along the minus strand of RPOO01000018.1, from coordinate 15,185 downwards.
AATGTAAAGTATGACAAATCGGCCACAGGAAAAGGTTTTGTCTCCGCCGACAGGCTGATGGGATTGCAAAGATCCTTTGAACACGGCAGCGGCTACTACTCCGCCCAGGAATCGATACAATCGAGCAGCATAAAGAAGGACATCAAAACACTCTACTCTCCCGCGAATTTGACGGTCGGGTCCGCGAGCTTCCCCAGCCGAAATCTTTGGCAGGAAGGAATGTGGACCGTGGACCCGGAAAAGGGACTCATCATAAGCGAAAAGATCACAAGCGCCACATCCATCAAGAAAGAGGCAGAGATGGAGACATCATCTCTTACCTTCATGGGGTCTTTCAACGGCACAATGGAAAATACCATCGTCCAAGGCAGCGGCCCCTGGTATGAGAAGACCCGTCTCGAACAGAGGCTTGTCGGCAACTACAACATTGACACGGCAGTAAGCCTTCATGATGTGCCCGAGCACCGCTACCTGCACGTCCATATCGAGAAGAAGGCGATGATGGTCGATGAAAATACCGTGCTCTTCCTGATTAATGTCACCAATGACGGCAATCGGCGTCTCACCAAGCTCAATGTCTCAGACAAACTTATGCCGGGTTTGAGCTATATCAATTCCAGCTTGAGGCCGATTGTCAACGGCCAGTTCATAAATTGGTCCCTCTCATCCCTGGACATAGGTAGGACGATGACCATAAAGCTGAGAGCCGGTGTCAAGAGTGATCGCCGGATCTATGTCAATTACGTGAGCGTGTCCACCGACTTCAATGATTCCAGGCTGGAAGCCAAGAATTATACTCGCTTCGAAGCATACTATGAGCCGCTCCCCGGCAACCTGAATATTCCGCCTTACTGGGTCAATGCCACGGGAAACTTCAACGTAACGCCCATAAAAGCGGAATGGGGTGCCTGGAAGCCTGCCCCATGCTTTAATCTGAGCAATCCTGAAAGTGTGGACTGTTTCGAGATGATAGATGAATATTACAATGAATTGGATAGAAATCTTGCAAGCTGCTGCGCATCAAACTATGAAGTGCCTTGAAAATGTTTCGCGATTGATTGTTGCTGCAACCAGTGCGAATAAAAATCAAAATGAGAATCCTTAATCTAATCCATTTTTATCTAGTTCAATCCCACATCATCCATGTCAATCGATTCCAATCATCCAAGCTTGTATCTGGCAACAGCCTCCATCAGCGGGTAGACGTCTTGGTCAGATCCCACGTTTCGAGGCGAATCGCCAATCCCGTCTCCATCCGCATCTCCCAGCCGCTCTGTTGCCCAGTAGTTGCCGAGCTTGCTGTTAAAGGTCCTGCTACGATATTGATATCGCAAAATCTCATCCGAGTTCCACGAGTTAGTGGAGATAAACGAATGAACATCATAGACGTTATCCTCAAAATCATTCAGATAAATCTGATTATTGCTTGATTCCTCTGGATAGACTCCTTCATCGAGATTCAGACCGTTGTCATTTTTGCTGATATTGTTGAAGCAAAGGACATTTAGGCTGCATCGGACCATTTTTATTCCCTGTCGGCAATCGCGGATCTGATTTCCGGTAATGTTGTTCTTGCTTGAACCGGCCATGCTGATGCCGACTTCCTTGCTCCGGGCCTCATTGCCCAGCAGATCGTTTTGCTTGCTTTCCGTAATCTCAATTCCGTTGTCATTATCCAGGACCTTGTTCGATTTGACCGTACTCTGATGGGATCGATCCAGCCTTAGGCCTACTTTATTTCGCTGCAGAATGTTTCCGTCCAGGATATTCCGGCTCGAATCCTTGGCGAAAATGCCACTCTCACCATCATGCACATAGTTGGATGATAGATTATTATCATCAGAGCGCTCCAGCAGCACGCCCAGTTGGCATTTGCTTATTTGATTTCCAATCAGGCGGTTCTGGCGAGATGAGTTGAGGTAGATGCCCTGGCGATTGTCGCCGGAGATGATATTCTCTTGCATGGTGTTGCCATGTGCATCCTGAAGCATAATGCCAGCATCGTTTTGGCCCCACAGGTTTCCAATGATCTGATTATTGCGACTTGACTTTGAGAGCATGATGCCAGTAGGATTTTGGTGAGCGGTATTATTTCCAATGAGATTATCGCTCGAATTCAGGAGCAGCATACCGTAATTGTAATTATCGTTTGCCTGATTTCTTGTGAGGTTATTGGCAAAGGAGTCTTCCAGGAAAACGCCGCTCCCGCCTGAAATATTACTGAAGCGGTTATCTATGAGATGATTGTTGCCGGAAGAGATGAGATGAATTCCATACTGCTTATTGCCGTTGGCATCATTTTCTTGGAATATATTTTCTTCGGAATAAAATAGCGTAATCCCGCTCCCATCGTTCTCATCAAGATTATTTCCTATGATGAGGTTCTTGGACGAATCCCAGAGATAGACGGCGTAGTCGTTCTTATGGGCGGTATTGTTCGAGATCGTATTGTAGCTTGACAGGTAAGGGTAAATTCCATAATCGTTGTTGATCACTTGGTTATTATCAATCAGGTTATGATCCGCCTCGGACAACGCTATGCCGTAATCGTTGGTGGTCAGGGAATTTCGCTCAACACTGTTGCCTTGCGAGAGATAAAGCTTGATGCCTATGCCCATGTTTTCGCGGGCATTATTCTCTGTAAGTGTATTGTTGGCAGACTTTATGAGCATGATTCCCGCCAAATTATTTTCGAAGAGATCGTTATTTGAGATTTGGTTATTGGTTGCGGAGAAGAGGATCATTCCTCCGAAATAGTTGTCATCGATTTTGTTAAATGCTATCGAATTATTAGATGATGCCACATAGATGCCAACGCTATTTCCCTTGACTGTATTATTGGCAATGACATTGCTATGAGATATTACCTGTATTCCCGACATGGGGATATTGTCGGCACCTGTTACGCTCAACCCCTCCACAACGATTCCATCGGCGAGAAGGCTGATAACGCTGTTTCTTCCGTCTGAGTCCAAAACCGGCGCTCTTTGGCCGGGAGAGCCGCGCACGATCAGTTTTTTGGTTATATTGATGCATTCGTTGTAGTCTCCAGGCTGAATCTCGATGATGTCACCGACAGATGCGCTGTCAATCGCTTCTTGAATGCTCTGGCCGGGGCCCACGGAAACTAGACTCGCTGAAGCTGCGTTTCCCTGCCCCAGTATTGAGAGAAGAACGATTAGAATCAAGCCGAAACAAGACCGCAAAGATGAGGCACAGAAAGCGGAATAACTCGACAGACCGAAATATGTCCGTGCTTCATTCTTAGAATGCTTTTCAGACCAAAGGGGAATGAAATGATTCCGTCTATGGACAGGACTGCGGTTAGTTCGAGCGCAAAGGTTTTTCATCACGGCTGGCCCCTCCCGGTATCAAGCGACTGCTGTCGCAGATTTTGTCATCGTCGGCATCTATGCAACCATTGGCCGAACGGTCATAGTCGCTGTAGCAATTGCCCATCGATCCGATATTCCATTGGTTGATCCCCGATTCATCATAGACATTGTAGTTGGTGTTATTAATCAGATTATTGCCGTAAACGACATTATCTATGCTGTATTTGTTTAATTGGATTCCAACCAGATTGTCGCAGACCTTATTGTTATTTATCAGGTTCTTGCCGGACGATTCCAGGAAGATTCCCTTTGGATTATTCTTGATACAGTTTCCTAGAATGACATTTTGTTCTGATGCCTTCAACAGGATACCGTCTATATCGTTGCCTGTAACATTATTCTGAACGACAAGATTATTTTTTGAGTCGCCTTCGAGGCATATGCCGTCTTTGTTCTTCAAAGCTATATTGCCGTTGATAGTGTTATTCTCGGACGACTTCAACTCGATTCCATCATTCTCATTGTCAGCAATTATATTTTCAGATATGTAATTCCAATCGGACCCGATCAGCTCAAACCCGGAATTGCCGCTCTTGTTTACATAATTTCCGTTCAGGATATTCTTCGCGCAATCAATCAAGTAGACTCCATAAACACTATTATTAATCAACTCGTTTCCGGACAGGATGTTGCCGTTTGACCCAGCCAATCCGATACCCGCATAATCATTGTCGACAACTCGATTAGAGATAATTATATTATTATCAGATAAAAGCTTGATCCCGATATCGGATGAGTTGAGAACGACAAAGCCCTTGAGCATCATCTCATCGGACTCAATCAAAAAGGCATTATCATTTCCCATAGCATCCACTACCGGTCGGTCTATTCCGATTATCAATAGCTCTCTTGTGACGTGAACGCTCTCCCGATATGTCCCATTTTGCACCAGTATGATATCGCCCGGCTCTGCGGCATCAACTGCCTCCTGAACCTTGGCATAGCCGCCATCCGGTCCGACGCTTATTGTTGCGGCATGGACGGAGGATAAAAGCGGCAGCACCATCACAGTTGCCGCCAGCAGACAGAATACTGCAATCGCATTCGTCGGCATCATTTCATTCCACCGGATAGCGCCTCCAGATCCGCCTTCAGGTTCTCCGACATCTTGGCCCCCTCAGTGTTGGCATTGGAGAGAGAATAGAGGGTGAACTGATCATACTTGATTCCCAACAAATTGGCATTGGTGAGATCCACACCTGTCATCTCCACCCGATCAAAGGAGGCATCCTTCAGATCCACTCCGCTCATATTGGCATTGGTGAGGAAGACCAGAGCCAGATTTGCATTCTTGAGGCTGGACCCGCTCAGATCAACGCCTCGCAAGTCGATCTCGCGCAGGTCTACATGTCCCAGCCTGACACGTCGCAAGACGGCCCCCTGCAAACGCACCGAACCCAAGTCTGCATCGGTGAGGTCTGATCCGGTGAGGTTTGCCCTGGTGAGATCGGCATAAGGCAGCTTTGCCGAGTTCAGGCTTGCGCCCTGCAGCTTCGCCTCGGTCAAATCGGCATAAGCAAGGCTTGCCCACTTTAGATTGGCTCCGGCCAGGTTTGCACCCATTAGATATGCCCTGGTAAAATCGGAATCGCTTAGATCTGCGCCGCTCAGATTGGTATTGTACAGCTCGGCACGCGAGAACTGGCCGCGCGAAAGGTAGCCTCCGCTCAGATCCGCCCAGCTCAGATGAGCCCCAATCAAGTTCGCGCTGACGAGATAGATGCCCTTGAGATCAGCGCTGCTCAGGTCCGTCCGAAAGAGCCTGGCATCGGTCAAGTCGGCATCTGATAGATCCGAGTCGGAGAGATCCGCGTCCGTTAGGTCGACTTTCTTCAGCGTGGCATCGCTCAAATTGGCTTTGGACATCTGAGCTCTCACCAGTATCGCCTCTTCGAGATTCGATTCGCGCAGATCTGCGCCCCTGAGGACGGCTCCCGTCAGATCCGCCCCGGCCAATGAAGCGCCCCCTAAATTGGCATCAATCAGCCACGCCGACTGCAGAAATGTGCCGTTCAAGTTGCAGCCCGCTAAATTTGCATTTGTCAGATTGGACTGATTGAGATGTTTTCCGGCAAGGTCGATGCCGACAAGACTAATATTGCCCAGATCCGCCCTATCTGCAATTTTTTCGGCCAGATCCGATGGTGCGGCAGCCGCCATGCCGCCAGCTAGGATTAATGTGCAGATGACGAGCTGTATCAGCAATCGCGATCTCATCCATCCTCCAACATTGTCGTCTTTATTGCTAAGTTTCGGATAACATTTTAAGTTTCTGGTGGATTGAGAATCAGTCCCAGGTCGGCCAATAGATTCTCACTCATCTGTGCCCTATCAAGCTTTGCTGCCGCTAAATAGCGAAGCGTGAACGGGTCATATTTGAGTCCCTGCAAAGATGCGTCCGTAAGATCGACATTGGTAATGTACAAAACGTTCATGCTGGCATCCCGAAGATTTGCGCCAGAGAGGTTCACGTCCTCAATCAGCAGCGTTGCCAGTTCCGCTCCATGCAAATCAACCCCGCTCATGTCCACATCCCTCAAAGCAAGCCTGGTCATCTTTGCCCGACTCATCTTCGCCCCATGAAAATTGGTGCCGATCATGTCGTTGTATTCCAAGACCGCCGCAGTCAGATCCGCTCCGGCAAGATTTGCTCCAGTGATGTCGAGATTTGGCATCTTGGCCTCCTGGAGACGGGCGCGTGAGAGATTTGCCTCAGTGAAATCCGCATAGGCAAGGTCTGTATTGCTCAGATCGGCATTGCTCATATTCGCCCTCATCATGTAGCTCCTTGTGAAATCCGAGCCGCTTAGGTTCGAGTCACTCAGATCCGTTCCGTAAAGCTCTGCTCTGGAGAGCTGCCCATGCGCGAGCCTGCACCCTCTCATATCCGCCCAGCTCAATCGCGATGCGACCAGGTTTGCTTCATCTAGCAGGACGTTTTTCATCTTTGAACTCATCAGATTCGCGGAAAACAGTCTTGCGCGAGTCAGATCTGCGTCGGTGAGGTCGCAGGAATCCAGGTTGGCATTGGTCAGATCGACATCAACGAGAACAGCACCTGACAGATTTGCCCCGAGCAGACGCGATTCGGTGAGGATAGAGCCGCTCAGATCCGCTCCACTCAAATCGGCAGCCGTTAGATTGGTGCCGATCATGATTGCTTTCTGCAGCTTTGCGCCGGACAGAATCGCGCCGGACACTCTGGCCTCCTGAAGATCGGCCCCGCAGAGGTCCGCACCGCTCAGGTTTGCGCCGATTAGATTTGCGCCGATGAGATAGGCTCCCCTCAAATTCGCTCCGGAAAGATCCGCGTCTTGCAGACGGGATCGATTCATCAGGGCACCGGAAAAGTCCGCTTGCCGGGCGGCGGCTTCGGATAGATCCGCACCAGTGAGGTCCGCACCCTTCAGACGGCTCCCATCGATGCTGCTGTCGGAGAGGTCGGCACTGAGCAGGAACGAGGAAGATAAGTTTGCATCGGTTAAATTGGAGCCGCTAAAGTCGGAGCGATTGAGATGGGCGCCGCTCAGATTTGCGCCCGGCAATTCCATATCAAGAAGGCTGGATCCATCGTGAAGCTCGCTCTTCTGAGGCGAAGAACCATTTACTACCGAGACTGCCAGGAGTATTGCCAATAATGCTGCTATTGCGATACCCGAAGATACATAACTCAGCTTAAAGCAATTCTTGCGTTCCTTGCGATATCCGTGATATTCTTTGTGGTATTTTATTGAATCACTCATTTTCAAAACACTCCCTTGCCGCTCGACAAAACCCGAACTCGCCAAGCCTGAATGCTTACATCCTCCACTTGGGATTGATGGAATCAAGATACTTGAAATCCGCAAAGCTGTAGGGCGAAGTATAGTACTCCGGGCTGTCCATGACTCCATAGTAGCTGTCTACCGCCAGCCAATTTCCCGGATGGTCTTTATCCTCCACTGCGACCCAGATATGTCCCTGGGAATCGAATCCGCTGGGATCATACAGGTACATCACATTGTATCCAAAATTCTTGTAAGTATTTTGCAGCTTTTGCGATCCGTCATAGCACATGCCCAAAGGCGTCACAGGAAATATGACATAGCGACTGATGGTTTTTCTAAAATCGGCGTTATCGGTCTTTTTGTAAGTGGCATTCACTTTGATGGCGTCCCCCGGTATCACCTGAACGGGACCGCTCTTGGCAGTTGGCGGAGACATCCACAGATCCGCCAGTCGGGGCGAGGCTCCATTCGGCGTGATATAGACATCTTTGCCGTCACTGAGGGTGACGGTCACATAACTCTCTTCAGGTTTGGCATTGTAGCCATGAGTTGCCAAAAAAAATGCCAGATCCTTCACCGTTATGCCGATATCCTCATAGCTGGACAGGAGCAGCCACAGATCATTCTCTTCAGTGGCCTGGCAGGCTGAGGGGGACAAAATCAAAGATAGCAGCACGAGAACGATGATCTGCCTCAATTTCTACCTCGCCCTTGCCCAAAGTTTATCGCTCTGGTCAGACATTGTTATTTCTTTAATTATGTTGCTGCAAGCGTCTATAAAGATTTATTGATTATGTATGGTGCCAATAAAATATAGATCAATATGCTTAGAATGCGAGATCAAAAGAGACCCACGATAATATGCAAATTCAAATTAATATATAAAAATGCATAAATCTCAGATATTGCGATTAAATAACTTGAGGAAGATCAAGCAAAACACGCGAATTCACGAAGACTTTCATAGCAAGAGCTAATAAATAGGATAATAATAAAAAGAAAAGGCCGCTTTGGCTTCTCAAGCCTTAGAACAGGCTTGTCAAGAAGGCCAGGGGCACTAAGAACAAGACCACGAAACCGATAACCATCAAACCAATTGCCAGCCCATTTCCACCTGCCATGAATAAGATCCTCCTACTGCTTGTCTTTGGCTTATGCTTGGAGGAGGTAATATTAATTACTATCGGAACCTCCGCGGCATCTTCGAGCGATTTCAAACCGTATCGACAGCCTGCCCAAACCTTGTCGTATGCTCGAATTGCCTGCAGCCGCGATCTTAATCGATCTTAACAGATGATCCAATAGATTTAACTATCATAGATCGCAAGAATTCTATTGTGCGATCTATCCAGAAGAGCGGAACGAAGGCACAAGGCGGAATGCCGGAGAAGCGAAAGGTCGCAGGTGCAAGATTTCTGCTGCTGCGGCCAGCCGGATATCCCCTCAAGAGCCTTTTTATGGAGTATCCCGTAGTCTCCGATGCCAAACTCTTTGAGCTTTATGCCAGAGAGCAATGGTACGGAGAGGCAGTCAAGCCGGGATTCTATCTATTCGACCGCAGGCTCTACCCCGACTTCGCCTTCCAGGTCGTGAAGGTCTACCCGAAATTTTCGGTTGTAGGGACCGAAACCACTATCAAGGTGGAGCAGAAGGCTGCGCCCAAGAGCACTGTGAAGTTCGATGTTCATTTCGACGATGTCATCGGCCAGGAGACGGCCAAGCGCAAGGTCAAGATTGTGCAAAAGTTCCTGAACGATCCGGATAAGTTCGGTCGCTGGGCTCCGCGCAATATCCTGTTCTACGGCGTTTCGGGCACAGGAAAGACCATGATCGCCAAAGCTCTTTCCGCCGAGGCCAAGGTGCCCATGCTGCCGGTCAAATCCACCAGCCTCATCGGCGAGTTTGTGGGCGAGGGCGCTCGCCAGATTCACAGCCTTTACGAGAAGGCGGAGGAGATGGCACCCTGCATTGTCTTCATCGACGAGCTGGATGCCATTGCCCTCGACAGGAGATATCAGGATCTGCGGGGCGACGTCTCCGAGATCGTGAACTCTCTGCTCACGGAGATGGACGGCATCATGCGCCGCAAAGGGGTATGCACCATTGCCGCCACCAACCAGATCGATGTTCTGGACGCCTCGGTGCGTTCCCGGTTCGAGGAGGAGATCGAGTTCAAGCTGCCGAGCTTTGAGGAGCGACTGCTCTTATTGGAGAAGAACGCACTCACCCTGCCGCTGGAACTGGTTGACGTGAACCTGAGGGAGATTGCCCGGCAAACGGACGGCTTCTCCGGTCGAGATCTGGTGGAGAAGGTTCTGAAGGCATCGCTGCACCACGCCATCATGGACGAGAGCAACATCACGCAAAAGCATCTGGAAGAGACGGTTCCCAAAGCCCGCAAAGAGTACCGCCAGCCGCCCAAAGAGATGTTCTCCTGAAGAGAGAGCATCTTTCTCTTGAAAAGACGCTTATTTATGATTAGATGCCTCGTCAAAGAGACGTTCTCAATACCAGATCCCGATGAAAAAAACAGCCATAGTCTGACGACATCCTGCCAAGAATAGCGTTGATGCTACAAAGGAAGCCCTTTTGTACTTTCAAGTGAAGTAATGGCAGGACGTATCATGTGGCAGGAAATTTTAAACAAGTTCAAGAGATACCCGGCTCAAGAGAAGGTCATCCGCCTTATCCTGCAGAGGGGCTTCCAGATCAACGAAAAATCACGCGTAGTCTCGGGCGAGATTGAGATTCCCCATGCTCAGATCGCTAAAGAGCTGAACGTGGACCGCAGGGTCGTAGACACCACCGCCCAGGCCATTCGCGAGGATGAAGCCCTATGGCAAGTCTTCAAGAATGTGCGCTCCATGACGTTCCTGGGAGAAGTGGCCCCCATCTTGGGACTGGGAGTCATAGAGATCACGCCGACAAATGCCGCCAAGACCGGAATTTTAGGCGATGTGGCCAGTGCCGTGGCCAAGAACGGCCTCTCCATTCGCCAGGCGGTTTCGGATGACCCGTATTTCGTAGAAAGCCCTAAGCTCACCATCATCACGGAAGGGAAGATTCCCGGCGACCTGGTGCGCCTACTCATGGAAATCGAGGGCGTGCGAAGGGTGACGGTGTACTGAAGACTTATTTGATTCTACTCTATCTTAATCGATTCTAAAATTGTTTTAGCCTTTGTCATCATTTATTAGATCCTAATTATCTTTCGCATTTATTCGATCTTATTTGCAGCAGCTCTGCCCAAGCCGTCAAGGTCTATTTTAAAATTTTTTAGAATTTTTGCTGCACTTCCCCTCGAATGCATTATCAATTCCGCCAGGTCGCTCGGGTCGTCGATATCGCAGCTCGCGCGGAATGAATCGAAGACGTCCACCTTCAATCCCAGCTCCTTCGCGGCACTGAGGTGCTTGGGAAAGCTCAAGCCCTGGTAACAGGTGCGAAATTTGGGGCTGCGCACCAGAATCATGTTGGTGCCTCCGCCGCGCCCGGGACACAAGACCACATCGCCCTCGCAGTTTAGAATTCTTACGACTTCCCTCTCAGTCAAGAGCGCGAGGTCCGCCATGACAATCAAAATATCGGTCGGCCAGCCCGATCCGGCATGATTCACAAGATAGGCATTGATAGCATCATTTAGCTCCAGATCGGATTCCCAGATCCCAACAGCTCGCCCCACGTCCACGATATCAAGCCCTGGCCTGGAGAGAATGGTCGCAGGACATAGGCCAAAAACCGCATCAAGAACATCCCTGAGCATGGCGAATGCCAGTTGCCGTCGCTCTTCCGGCGTCAGCACGGGCGATAGCCTGCTCTTGGCACCATTGAGCTTGAAGGGCACTACCACCTGAATCGGTCGATGCGGCACGCTCGGCAGATGGGGCGGACGGCCATAAAACCTTAACTCTTCAGATGAGGCCGGATCACGTCTTTGTCTATCGGCATGAAGACGCTCTCGCCATCCCTCGGATAACTTAATCCCCGCAAGACCACTGCCGGAGTTCCGGCTCCCGCCTCGCCCATGAGCAGGTTGGCAGTTGCCGCGATCTCGTCTGCAATCGCTTCCAGGGTTATCTCCAGAACCTTGCCGTGCATATCTTGCTCGCCGCGCCAATCGCGCAGGGCCGCGATGCCCGCCCAGCCCACGGCCACGCCCGCCACGCCACTACGGAAAGGCCGCCCGCAGGTGTCTGTGATGATGACGGCGCAGTCCCTGTTAAGCCGTTGGCGTATCTTTGCCGCGCTGGCGCTGGGGTCCTCCGGCAGCAGCAAAATGCGCTCGTCTCCTACATTGGACTGATCGATTCCGGCGTTGACGCCGATGTGACCAAAACGGGTCGCCACTAGCAGAAAGGGCTTCTCCAGCAGGACATCCGCGGACTCGTCCAGGACCGCCTGCACGAACCTGGGGTCCTTTCCGATATTTCCGGCGATCTCCACAGCGCGGGGACCGGGGCGATAGCTGTCGAGATCCCGAAAACGCCCTTCCGACTTGGCAACGATGGTACTGGCTAAGCATAGCACGTCGCCTTCTAGAAGCTCAAAAAGAGACTGCACCAGGGAGGCGATATCATCGCCTTCCTTGATGACCGGCAGGCCCCGGATGAGGAATCCCTGCAGGGAAGCCGAAGCGGACATTTTCGATCAGCTAATTCCGATCCGCATATTTGATTGGTCTATTCTTACTTGAACCGCTCAACGTAAGGCATCCGGCTGAGACGGTAGAGCCTCGCCTGGACAAGAAGGTCGAGAAGATAGGAATAGTTCTCGGCGACAATGGTGGCTTTCTGCTCGCCGATCTCTATCCAGGGAAGACCGCCGTAACCCTTGGCAAAGCCCATCCAGAATTGGGACGGAGTGAACTCAAGCAGATACTTGTTGTCCTCCGTAAAGGTCAAGGTGATCTTCTCTTCCATTCCTCTTACACCTTCTTGGCTACGCGCTCCACAACCTCGGCGAAAGCCAGGGTTCCGCTGATCTTCTTGATCTTGGCCTTGACGATCTCGCCTTTAACGGCGCTGGGCACGAAGATGAGATACTTGTCAACCTTGGCAATTCCGTCGCCCTTGTTGCCCACGGACTCGATACGCAGCTCGTAGGTCTCGCCCTCTTCGATGACATCCTTTTGCACGGCAGCCGTGGCCTTTCTTTTACGTACAGGCCGGTGAGCGCCGCAAGCATCGCACTTGAGCGTCAAAACCCGATCGCTCTTGAGAAGATGCGTGTCGGGCTTCCTACACTCCGTGCAGACCACATACTCCTCGAAGTAGGACTCAATCTGACGAGCTATGGCCGCCTCGCCGAACTTTCCCTGAAAGATGCCGCGCGGCCCTTCAATCTTGCCCGCGGTTCCCATCTCCTGAAGAAGATACTTCATGACATGCTCGGGATCGCGATTCAATGTATCCGCGATGGCCCCGAAGTTCTCCAGGACGGTGGTCTTCCCTTCATAAAAGACCTTGACGGAAGGGATGACGAATCGGTCTTTGGATTCATGAGTTTCCGGCATCTTCTTCATGGCCCTATCCAGGCCCGCTAAGTAATCATCCATCCAGATTACCTTATCAGATTTTGGCCCGAATCAACGACGATCTGAATGGGAGACGGCAATTTATGCCCGGCCCTGGTCAATGCTTCCTTAGCATCATTCAGAAATTCGGGGGTTATGCCCACGGTGAAGAGCTTCTGGCCTGCGTCAAGCTGCGCTGCGGTTCCTACCGCCTTGCCGAAAGCGAGCCTCATTCCACTGGAGACACGGTCTGCTCCGGCGCCCGTGGCCTGCTTGTTCTCGCGGATGACGTGGTGGGGATATACTCTGAGCTTAAGATGGAAACCGGTCCTGCCCACCTGCTTCAAGAGAAAACGGTTGGCTGCAACTCTCGCCGCCTCAAGGGCGGTATGCCTGATCTGGCATGGCTCGCGGATGACCAGTGTGAGCTGGATGGGGAAATCCTCTTGCAGATTGCCCATATCATAGTGAACTACTTTGCTTCCCGGAACGCCGCCCATATACTTTCTGCGCGTGTAGGGCCGCTCGTGCCGTCTGTACATGCTTCCTGGCTTGCGTGTCAAAATTACATTCCTCCGATAATCCTGAGATTGGTGCTCTATTCACCTAGTTTATAAGGTTTGGCCTAGACCGGCATGGGCGTCGAGAAGGATATCTCCCCAGCCAGCGGCTGGCCCATGAGAGTTCGAACTTCGGTGGGCCTATTCGCCAAGACCCACATCAGCTTGACCAGGGCTACCTCAGGGAGCATGTCCTCGCCTTCAATTGCACCTGCATCGAGCATGTAGCGGCCTGTGTCATAGACCAGGTCTCCGATCCTGCCCCGCAGGCACTGCGAGGTAACGACCACAGGAATTCCGCTCTCCGTGGCACGCCGAATGCCGTCGATCCAGTTGGATGCGACGTGGCCGAGGCCCGTGCCCTCCAGCACTATGCCCCGGTAGCCTTTGTCGATGTAGTAGTCCAGGATCTCCGGCGAGGACCCCGGCGTGTATTTTACCAGTGCGCATTTGGGCTCCAGCTTATCGTTCAACTCCAGTTCGACCTCGCCGCGATGCCGGTAAGGCAGGAAGGTCTGGATCTGGCGGGACAGGTAGTCCACTCGCCCGATGGGCGGCTGGTTGATGCTCTGGAAGGCGTCCCTGCGGGAGGTGTGCATCTTGCGCACCCTTGTTCCCCGGTGGATGGAGCAGTATTCGTCGCTGGTTGTGCCGTGCATGACCACACAGACCTCGGCGATGTCGCTTGTGGCCACGCTCGCCGCGCTGATGGCGTTCATGGCTGCATCGCTGCTGGGCCGGTCGGAGCTTCTCTGCGATCCAACGATGACGACCGGCACCGGTGTCTTTACCATGAAGGACAGAGCCGCCGCAGTGTACATCATGGTGTCCGTGCCGTGGGTGATGATCACGCCTTGGGCACCGCCTCGGATCTCCTCGGCCACGGCTCGCGCCAGTTCCATCCAGTAGTCGGCGCGCATGTTCTCGCTCAAGATCTGGTAAATCACTCGGGCGTTGTAGTTGGCGATCTCCTCCAGCTCCGGGATGGCGGCGATGATCTCGCCTGCGGAGAACTGGCTGGTGACGGCACCTGTCCGATAATCCACTTTGCTGGCAATGGTTCCGCCCGTGGAGAGAATGGATACCCGGGGAAGGCCCGCCTTCTTGCCGAAGGGCTTATCCTTGCCGCGCGGCTTCAAATCCTGGCCTTTTTCGAGAAGCGTGAGTTGAGACTCGGGAATACGCAGTCCAATGTTGTAGCCATTGTCCAGCTTTATCACCACGTGATTCTCGCGCCTGGACGGCATGAGCACGCCTTCGTAAGCTGTGCCGTTCCTTTCAATGCGGACTCTATCCCCGAGATCCATTTTATTTCACCAGTTTGTCGTTTAACCGTTGGCCTCTTTATACTGGACACCTAAAAACGTTGCCCTTGAGCTAAATGAGAATTGCAGGTGAAGAAATGATCTACTTTGTTACCAGCAACAAGGGCAAGTTTGTAGAGGCCGAGGCCATATTCGGCGATCTCGTCCAGAAGAATATCGGCTATACCGAAATCCAGGCGGATACACTGGAAGAAGTGGCATCCTTCGGCATGAACGAGGTCGTATCAAGGCTACAGGGTCCGGTGATGCTTGAGGATGCCGGCCTCTTCATCGACGCGCTCAAGGGTTTTCCCGGCGTCTACTCGGCCTACGGGCAAAAGACCATCGGCAACCAGGGCATCCTGAAGCTGATGGAAGGTGTGCAGGACCGAAAGGCGCACTTCAGGTCGGTCGTCTCCTACGCCGAGCCGGGCATGGAGCCAGTCATGTTCGCGGGCGAGGTGCACGGCCGGATCGGCCATGAGGCGCGCGGCACAAAGGGATTCGGCTATGATCCGATATTTTGCGTCGGCAAGATGAGCCTGGGTGAGATGGAAATTGTTGAGAAGAACAAGATCTCGCATCGCGCGGCGTCCATGAAGGCCCTCAAGAACTGGCTGGATAAACGATGAATTAGTCCCGGCCTT
>RPOO01000017.1 GCA_003857025.1 Methanothrix sp. | reverse complement strand
CATTCAATTCACGATAATCTATTTTACTATAATCATACTCATTAATGCTTTTAAAATCATTAGGAAGAATTGCGGATGAACCTTGCCGCGATGCTTCTTCTGATGCAGGAGCAACAGAGCTGTCGGAAGCTGCCAAGATGCCGATGGGCTGAAGAGCCACAAGAAACAAAATTAACATTAGTCTTATTATCCGTCCAATAGCTGGCAATGTCATTCGAAATCCTCGGCAGTCAGCGGCCCATACTTTTGGAAAGTTTTTAAATATTTAAGCGATTTCGTTTCATTTTATGTTTCATTTTATTCTTGCCATTTATTCTATATTTCATCTGGTATCCGCCCAGCATTTTCAGCGCAAATCAGATCATTTCGTCGATGTGCTTCATCTCCGAAACATCAGTTAAATCGCTGATGGATTCATGCTCTACCTCAACTCCGCACTCTCGGGCTGCAGCCACCAGATTTGTTCCGCCTACCAAGGCAATTCCGGCATGGTCTCTCTCCACGGAGACGCCGAGGACATTCATGTTGGGCTCGCCCAGCTCCAGGACGCCCGTGAACTCCGCTGCGGCCATTGAATCGAGCACCTCTTCAATGCGATCCCTGGCCAGCATCGGAGCTTCGTGAAGATTGCCTAAAATTCGTCCGTTGCCGGTTCGCATCATGCCCATGATGTCCGTCAATCCCTGCACGGTGAGAACATCTATTGGGTCGATGGTCGTCGCCCAGTACATCAGCATATCCGTGAACCTTGTCGGCTCGCGTTCCACGACCTCGATCAAGCCTCCGCCCTTGGGCCGCACCGGAATTCCGCGCTTGAGCAGCACTCCGCAAATGGTCAGGCTACAAGCAGACTTGATGCGAACGGTTTGACCCTCATCCAGAAGCTTGATCATGGGAGAGACGGCCAGCCCGCTTTGGATTGTGTCATAAAATATCGCGAGCGTCTCTTCAAGTGCATCCTTTTTCACAAGAGTTGTATTGGTTATAATCTTGCCTTCCATTGATGCGGGATCAAAGCTGACTTGCTGCATGAGGTTCTCGATTTTAGCCAGGGTGAAGATGAGAGGTTGAGACGGTTTCACACCCCATAATCTATCAGGGGGATTAATTAGCTTTTCATTGGGAGATTGACGATATCCCTTTGCGATCTCAATATCTGCAATGCCTGAAATGGCGAATCGCTCTGATCCAGCAATCGTTCTGATACATCGACCTTAATTCACCATTCACCATTATTCCATTAACCATTTCGCTATTATCCATTCGGGAAAGCTAATTGCGCTATGCCTTTCAATCAGAAGCAATCTTATATCCCTTCTTGCAATACTATATTATTAATGCTGAGGCAAAGGTTCGTGCTGGATACCACAGCACTCACTGATTCTTTAGCCTGGGAGAGTGAAGGCTGCACCGGCATTTGCGAAGGGATGAACGCTATCCTTAATCGCGTGGCGGAGGGCAGGCTTCACCTGGGCATAAGCTGCTACATTCCCTATCCATCGGTTTATAGTGAGATCAAGGACTTCTCTAGACATAACAACTGCGACGCTGCCGTTATGAGCAAAGTCGACACGTGGCTGGTGAAGAAGACCCCGGACAGATACAAGGTAAAAGTCCCGTCCAAGATCTTTTACGAATACGTCGATTACATGCGCAGCCGCATCAACAAAGGCATGAATATCTCTGAAGAGGCCGTCTGGGAATCCGTCACCCGCTGCATAGCTCTGAGCGAAGGCGGGGCAAATCTCAAGGATATGAAGGACGAGATCGAAAGAGAGGTCGTGGGCGGCGTAATCAGAAAGTTTCGCGAGAAGTACAGAGCTGCGCTGCGCTACGGAATTTTGGACAGCGGCCCGGACATTGATGTCCTGCTGCTGGCCAAGGAACTGGATGCAGCAGTGGTCTCGCAGGATTTGGGCATCCAGCGCTGGGCTGAGCAACTGGGTCTGCGTTTTATGGAATCGCGATCCTTTCCCATAATGATCAAAGAGTACATGAGCGCGATGCCAGGGCTTTATGCCGACGAGAAAGAAGAGGACAGGATGATTTGACCATCGTACTTACGGTTCTTACATAGATTGCCTATTAGGTTACTATCACTAATTTATAATTTTCTAATTGTTCGACATTTAGTTAATATATCCTATTTAATACATTGACTATGCGGCCTCATCATCACCATCGCCCCAAATTTCTTTATATCTTATTAAACTATTTGGGAAAGATTTATCTCTGGTGTCTGCTCATTAAAGAATCATGGAAGTGGTTATAGATCTGGGTGGAAGGCCGGGAATAGACTGCAACGGATTCTGCAAATTTTGCTACTTCAAAGGAGTCGATAAAGTTGAGCCCATGGGTTGCAGGCTGTGCAGTCCCTTAAAAAAAGGATGCGATTATTGCTCGCGGGCAGTTGTTGAAATTGAGCCGGGATTCAAACCACTTGACATGCTTCTTTTTGAAGTTTCCAGACAACGAGCCTCATTCGAGCCGGATGTGATCTCGCTTTGGGCCAATGCGGACCTGAGCTGCTATCCGCAATTGCTCGAACTGGTGAGCAAGATCAGCGGGGGCAAAGTTCCCGTCTTTTTGGACTACACCAGCGGAAAAGGCTTTAAAAATGGCGATGAGGCGGGTGCCCTGATCAAGGCAGGCGTTCGAAAGCTCAGCTTCTCCGTATTCTCCACCAACCCTGCTTTGCGCAGAAAGTATGTAGGAGACAGGCACTCAGAGGCAGTTTTATCCAATCTCAGAACCTTTTGCGAAAACTGCGATGTCTATGCCATGGTAGTTCTAATTCCCGGAATCAATGATGGAGAAGAGCTGGAAAAGACATGCCGGGATCTCGAAGAGATGGGTGCCAAAGGTCTGATGCTCATGATGTTTGCCAATTCCGAGCAGCAGGGGCTGATCTTCGGAAATGGTCCCGTCATTCCGGGCGTCGTTCCTCATGGCGTAGAGGAATTGAAAAATCTGTCAACCGATATCAACAAAAGATATAAAATGAGAGTAATCGGCACGCCTTTTTGGGATCCGGAAACCGGAGCGCCTTTCGCTCTGGCCCACCATAAGTCGGAGATGAAACGGCTCCCTGCAATTGAGAAAAGTGCCACCCTCATCACGAGTTCCCTTGCCTATCCGCTATTATCTTCGATCTTCCGAGATCTGGGCGACAGCGTCAACGTCCTGCCGGCGAAAAAGGAGATTGGAAGCCTCATCACACAGAAGGATTTTTGGGAGATGGACATCGCTGACATGAAAGAGAGAGTGATAATCCCGCGCCTGGCTCTCGCTCACGACCGGGAGATTATGCAAGCATTAAGGCGCGACGGAAAACCGCGATTAGTATTCCGAGGGCCGGAGGCTCTCACTGTGGAATCGGAATTGAGCATTTATATGACACGCCGGCAGGTTCTGGACCGCGAGGTTGCAGCCTTCACCAGCCTCATTGAGCAGATTAACGAGGTTGGCATCTGAGGCAACGACAGAATAGAATGACGCCATATGCATTTTTGTTTGCAGGTTACTCTTTTTATCAGTTGTTCCTGTTTTGCAGATAATCATTCTCAAGAGTCGTCAAGCCCACGTTCAACCGATGCCAAGACATTTTGCAGCTCCTCGATCTTGATAGGTTTGCGGATATACTCATCCATGCCGGCTTCCAGACATAGTTCCCTATCGCCTTCCATGGCATAGGCAGTCATGGCGATGATGAACGGCTGCCTGCCGGACATGCTGCGCACCTTTCGCGTCGTCTCGAGCCCGTCCATCTCAGGCATTTGAATATCCATGAGGATGACATCGTATGGCTGCGTCTCCAATGCCTGCAAAACCTCAAGGCCGCTAGTTGAGACATCCGCCCTGTATCCTAAAACCCTCAACATGCTCAAAGCTACCTTCTGATTCACCTGATTATCCTCGGCCAGGAGGATGCGCAGATTCTTCATCTCAGCTTTGCGGGACGGGCGCAGGCGGTCTGGATGCTGTGGCCCTGGAACATTTGGCGGTGTCAGGAGATCATGAATAGCCCCATATAGCTGATGTGGCTTGACGGGTTTCGTAATCCAGGCTGAGACCTTGGGCTCTCGAGGTACATTGTAGCCGACGGGAATGAGCATAATGATATGCATTTTATCAAGAAATTGATCTCGGTTCGTTTGATTTTGCCCATGCCCAATTTGATCTCGGATCGATTGATCTTCTCTAGCTTGATCTTTCACCAACGGATCTTGCCCAATATGATCTTGGACCGACTTATCTTCCCCTGCCAGATCAAGTCCCATCTCCAAGAGACTTCGAACCAGGCTCTGGTCCTCTCGGTCAGGCAAAAAGACATCCACGACAGCAAAATCGTAGTGGCCCATCTTTCGGGCAAGATTAGCCTCTTCATAGCTTGAGGCAGCACGCACATTCATTCCCCATGACGCAAACATTTTTGCGATCATCTCGCGCAAGGCTTCATTCCCGGCCACAACCAGTGCGGATCTACCGCGAAGAAGCTGGTCGTCCGGCGTGAAGTCCTTCTCTTCCAGGGCTTGGGCTTGAATCGTAAAGTGAAATATGCTGCCGATTCCCGATTCGCTCTGTGCCCAGATCCTTCCGCCCATCATCTCCACCAGCCTCTTGCTTATGGCGAGACCAAGGCCGGTGCCACCGTAATTGCGAGTGGTCGATGAATCAACTTGAGAAAACGATTGAAAGAGCTTGTCCATATTCACGGGAGATATGCCGATGCCGGTATCTCGAACCGCAAAGTGAAGCTCGAATAGCTCGCCGGATTGTCTGTGAGCGGAAACCGACAGGACGATCTCGCCTGCCTCTGTGAACTTTACGGCATTTCCCAAGAGATTCACCAATATCTGACGAAGGCGGTTGCCATCCCCGTTCAGCATTTGCGGCACACCGTCATCCAGGAGAGAGACCAGCTCCAGCCTCTTTTCCGCGGCCTTGGAAGCAAGCAAATCCAGAGACTCTTCAATGCAATTTTGCAGAGAAAAGGGCAGCTTCTCCAGCACCATCTTCCCGCCGTCGATCTTTGAATAATCAAGAATATCGTTGATGACGGCCAAAAGCGCATTTCCGCTATTTTTAATGGTCTCCAAATAATCCTGCTGCTCAGGATCAAGATCGGTCTCCATGAGAAGCCCGGTCATGCCGATGACGGCATTCATGGGCGTTCTGATCTCATGGCTCATATTGGCCAAGAAATCGGATTTTGCTCTGGTGGCCAATTCAGCCGTCTCCTTTGCATTCTTCAGCTCCGCCTCCGCCAGCTTTTGCTCCGTGATATCTCTTATGGACTCGATTGCGCCATAGATATTTCCATCTGAATCGTAAAGCGTAGCTGCGCTTCCCTGAAGATACACGGCACGCCCATTCATGCTCGGAATATAGGATTCCCCGGTAAAAGACCCATCTTCCTGCCGCCTAATCGATTCATAGGTCACTTCAACTTTAGAATCGGAATTTAAGACCAAATCGATGAGGATCGGCCTATGCACGCCATAAAACGGCAGAGAGTATTCATAATTATCTTTTCCCAGAATATCCGAGGCCTTGATTCCAGTCATCTTCTCGATGGCCCGATTCCAGGCGATCACGGACCCTTCTTTATTAATAACGAATGTGGCGTCGGGCAGGAAATTAATGATATCTGTCAGCCGCCTCTCCGTATCCTGCATGGCTTCCTCCGCCAGGGTTCTCTCAAGGATTTCGCTGTGCAGCTCCTTGTTGGCCTCTTCGAGCTGCGACGTGCGCTCAGCCACGCGGGCCTCCAGCACTTCGTTCAGGCGCGTGATCTCTTTTTCGGCATGTTTGCGAACTGAGATCTCCTGTTGCGCTTCTCCGATAAGAGACGCATTATCATCCAAGGCCAGGATCTGGCGCACAACAACCAGCCCGATTATTCCACCTACGGCCCAGGAGAGAGTGGAAAACGACAGGCCGATGGGATGATCATGGCTCCAAACCAGCAGCATAAAAGAGGCTGCCGCCCCAAAATAGGGAAGATAAAGCGGCCAGGTCAGTTGCCCATAGCGAGAATTGTCTTCCGCGGTCTCGAAGGCAGCTTTGCGGATCGCATCGGCTTGAGCAATTCCGGCAAGGCCCATCAGGATGTATCCTATAGGCCAGCCGAGATCCAGGAGCCCTCCGGCAACATATGTCCCATCCAGGCTCTGCCGCATGAAAATCGCATCAGTAACGATCATTGTCACGATCCCGGCTGCCAGCAAGATAAGCGAATGCTGGCCGGGCATGTAGATTCTCTTAAAAAGAAGCTCCAAGACCGCAAAGAGCACAATCAGATCCATGACCGGATAGGCCACGGACAAAGTCGTCGTGAGGACATCGGCACCTGCAGACTGCTCGATGGTAGGCGCAATGATCAGGCTCCAGAAGATGAGGACTGATGCAATCAATACGATTCCCGTATCAAGCATCATCTTCAGCCTTTCGTTCGCAGTATATTTCCTTCCTGGCAAGAGCAGAATTCCCATGAAAAATAAGGGATAACTGAGGAGAGCCGGAATGTCTGAAGGAGAAGGGAAGGGGCTCTCATGCAGTGCCAACTCCATATAGGCCCAGATGAAGTCTCCCAGAGTGTAGCTGAATCTGGCTGCCGCCATCATCAACCAGGCATAATAGATACGCTGGTCATATTTCTTTGAAGATACAGCTCCATAGAAGAGCGCAAGAGTTACAAGGCCGTCGATTACAAAGGAGCCGATATCGGTAAATGCAGTATTCGCATCTTGGTTGTCTCTCAAGACAAACATGACCAGGGCGAAGACGAGGAGGATCGATGCTCCTATGACCGTAGCAAGGCGTAAGGTTATAAGCGGCTTGCTAGCTAAGGTCTGATGTATCGAGTCGTCCGATGTTGAAAATGAATGACCCGGCTCATTCATTAAGATATCATCCGGAAACGATGATGGCATCAATCATCCTCATTCATACCAATCCTCATCCGCGCTAAGCGCTGCTAGCCGATCGACTGCGCACTCTCGGAATAACCGGGAGTATCCGGCATGCCGTGGAAATATTGAAATTGGGATTCGCTCTCGAACCATTTTTTAGATTTTTCGCAAATTAGAGATCATCCAATGATGGTATTAGGAAGGCAACATCAATTATCTGCGAGCATATTCGATAATTTTGCATATTATCTTCAATATATTATTTGCATCATTATCGATCCAATTAAGAATTCCTAATGTCAGTTTCTAATATAACTAATTATGCATCAAGGGTCGACCGTGTTTGAAAAATTAAGGGCTAATTAGGGATTTTTTTTGTATATTATGCAGTATTACATTTCGTATATTATGCAGTATAACAGTTTAAACAAATGAAAAATTGAAAAAGATCACCGAATGATCTTCTCCGCCACCCGCATCAGCAGCACGGCGATATCCTCTGTGCCGTATATCTCGGCAAGCCCCCTGTCAAAGAACATCGTGGCGTCGCAAGGCAGCTCGTCATCACCTTTCCAGAAGATCACTCGGACAAAGATGTCGGGAAATGCGGCCACATCCATTGCGACACTTCCATCTTGCATGAGCTTTGCCACCCGCCGGATGTCGTGGGTCTCGATAATGGCGGCAGAACCGGGCAGATTTTGCTGAATATTTTGCTGAAGATAAGCTGCAAGCGGCTCTATTGTGCTCTTGGAAAATGCAGGCCAGAAGACGTTGCCGCCTCGCAGTTCTTTAAAGGAGATCCATTCGCCGCGAGGATGAAAACCGCACTTGAGGATGCCGATTAGGTAGTGAAGGACAAGGACCGCCGCAACCTCGTCCGCAGCATAGCCGGAAGCCTCCGAGATTATTGATTTTCCGTCGAGTCTGACGACATAGCCATCTGCCAGAAAATCTACAGAATATTCCGACTCCGTTGCCAGCGTGGCCAGCTCGTCCCAGGCCATTTTTAGCGATATCTCGTAGCTCATTTCTGTTCCGCAAGCCAAATTCATCTTTTAAAGTTTTTTTAATTTTTTCGGAATATTTTTCATAATTTTTGCAAATTTTATAGAGGCTTTCTTCCCGCCATCAGCCCGATGCAAAGGTACTGCCAGAGCATATTCACCCTTTCAAAGCCGGCTTCATTCCACCAGCGGGCCTTCACATTTTTGCTGCAGTAATAGTGAGTCTCCTGCTCATTGCGAAGGCCGGCCACATAATCGGAAAGCTCGCTGTCAAGCCCCTTGCGCCGAGATTCCATCTCTTCGAAGAACCACTCTTGCATATCGCTCTCTTCTTCCACATATCCCTCTGCCCCCAGCAGCCAGCCGCCGGGTTTGAGGAGACGGAAGCATTTTGCAATTGCTGCTTTATAGCGAGGGAAAGGCAAATGCTCCAAGACGAGAGTTGAGACAACGACATCGAATGCCCCGTCAGCCAAGCCATTGTCCCAGTCCTCGCCGGAAAGGTCCGCAATCCTGTTTCCCAGAAGCGACTGAGGATAAGACCCCGACACCTTTTCCACGGCCACGTTCACCATTCTCTCCGATCCGTCGATGAGAAATACCTTTGCCGGGCATTTTTTAAGAACGGCCAAAGACGCATTCCCGGTTCCGCAGCCAAGGTCGATGATCTTTGCCTCTGCCTTTGCCGCCAGCATTTTCGGAACGAGGTATCTCTTGCAGGCATCGCCAACGAGGTCGAGCATGACCGAATAGCCGGGCACTGCCGCAAATTGGTATCTGTCATAGGCTGTCGCGTGAGCATCATAACAGGAGATCGTCGAGGCTTCGATCATCAGATCTTCGGTCATCAGAGTTTATTTTCTCACCATAAGTATTTATTTTATTCCGCTCGCTTCACCGGCCCTCACCAGCCGCAGCTAGAGAAAGATCCAGTACACGAGCACGTTTAGAATGGTCAGCGGCACACCGACCCGGGCAAACTCCAGAAATGTCAGGGTCTCATGGCTCTTCTCTGCGTTCTGAATGATGATCACATTGCTCGCCGCGCCGAGGATGAACAGATTTCCGGCAATGGTGCTCCCGGCGGCCAGGGCCATCAGCGACTCCACGGTGGGATGGACCAGCAGCGGTTGGCAGAGGGCCACAAAAGGAACATTGGATATGAGCTGGCTTAAAAGGACGCTCAAAGCCAGGATGGCAGAAACAGAGCCCAGATTTGCCTGAGACTGGGCCATGATTGCCTGGAAAAATCCGGACCTCCAGACGCTGTCCATCAGGACGAACATGCTGGCGAAGAAGATCAGTGTGCACCAGTCGATCTTTCTCGCGATCTCCATTCTTCTTGGGCTGAATAGCACGATAGGCAGAGCCGATGCCAGTGCGATGTAAGTCAGCCGGAACTCTTCCCCCATGCCGATTTGAACCGATGCGATCTTGGCAAAAATGAGCAGTATGAGCAGAATAAAAGCCGCCCTGGAGAGAAATGCCAGCTTCGGGTCCTCGATCTTTTCCTGGTGGATCTGCAGCGCCTTATTTTGGAACTGATCTTTGTAAAATAACCTGAGAAGCAGATAGGCAAGCAGCATATTCACGAGCGTCGGCAGGAGCAGGTACTGCAAAAAAATCAGGAAGGGATTGACCAGGCCGCCGTTGACGGCGATAAGAAGATTTTGCGGATTTCCGATGGGGCTCATGGCGCTTCCCGTGGTCACGGCATAGGCCAGGGCCAGGAGCAAGAGCTTCGGCGAGATATTTTGCGTCCGGGCGAAGTAAAGCATCAGCGGCGTGCCGACGATGGCCAGGGTATCGTTCATGAGCAGGGCCGACAGGAAACCCATCCCGAAAATAACAAGCAGCAAGAGCTGATCCAGGTTCCCGGCCTTTCGAAAGATTCGATAGGACAAATGCAGCAGATAGCCGCTCTCCTGCATGGCCTCGCCGATGATGAACATTCCCGCCAGAAAAATCATAACATCGGGATTTATGGCCGAGGCAGCGTCCAATGGGGTGATCTGGCCGGTGAAAAGGACGGCCAGGGCACCCAGGAGCATGATCTGCCAGATCTGAAGCTTCAGGTCGCCGATCTGCCGCAAAGCTATGAGGAGGAGAACCAAAGCCAATACGATTATGGAAATATTTTCCGCTGCCATCATTTAGTTTTACGGTCCCTGCGCTCTGATTTTACTTCCAAATCTATCGCGATGCAATCTATACCGGAGCAACATTAACCTTATGCCTGTTTCCCCCAAAAGGTATAAACCACCAAAAGCTTTTTAGTTCCAGATATTAATACTCACTTCATTTGAGGAGAAAGTCTGGATGGCAGATTTTAGAAAACATGGCGAGATCGTATCCCTCCAAGCTGCGGCAATTCTCGCTGCGTTGGTTCTTCTTGGGCGTCTGCTACTTTTAGCTCTTTTCAGAACAGAAAAATCTTTTTTATTTGTAGATGATACAATTTTTATCATTACCAGTGCCCTGGCCGCGCTCTCATTACTGTATGCTTCCAAGATGTCGGAGGGCCCTTCCAAGAGAGCCTGGAAATTCCTGGCCATAGCCCAAGCGGCTTACACCCTTGGAGAACTCATTTGGGGAATAGTCGAGGTCGGACTGCACGCGAATCCTTTTCCCTCCATCGGAGATATCGGATTTCTCGTCTTTTATCCCATATTCCTGATCGGCATAGGCGTTCTTCTCCTCCCGGACGAGCCTCTTTCGACTCGAGAGAGGATCAAGATCTTCATCGACATCGCAATTATTACTATATCAGCCGCATTCGTATTTTGGATCTATCTCATCTCGCCCATCGCCACCTCCCACAAAGAAATCTCCTTTGGCCTGGGCCTGGCCATGATTTATCCCATCCTTGATCTGGTCTTGCTCCTGGTCCTGATGCTGCTGCTCTTCAGAAAACTGAGGTCAAGCCAAACCTATCCATTGATTGCGATTGCTCTGGCGTTGATATCATCCGTAATCACCAATGCGATATTCTGCATGCAGGTAGAGCAGAAGTCTTACATTCCGGGCAGCCTGCTGGATACAGGTTGGCTGATAACCTATCTGTTCTTCGGGCTGGCCGGAATCTTGCAGGTGAGCCGGGCTAAGCAGAAAGAGTCAAATGCCCTTCGAATTGAAGAATCACATCCAACAAGCACACTTTCCTGCCGCAGAGCCACATGGACTCATTACCTGCCTTACTTTGGCGTTGGAGCTGCGTCCTTCCTCGTCTACTGGGGCTCAAAGAGCCTTTCATCCATCAACGACTTCGCAATTGTTGCGTCTATTGCTATGGTAATCGGGCTGATGCTGCTCCGTCAGAAGATAGAGCTGGACGATGACGAAGAGCTGCTCCATCGGACCTTGTCCGAGATAGAAGAACGCAAGAGAATGCAATTGCAGCTGCAAAAGGCCAAAGAAACGGCAGAAGCGGCAACACAGGCCAAGTCCGAGTTCCTGGCCAATATGAGCCATGAGATCAGAACGCCCATGAATGCCGTGATCGGTACCGCTTCCCTTCTGCTGGAAGAAGATCTATCACCGCGCCATTGGGAATGCATCAAGACCATTCACGACAGCGGAGAACTGCTTTTGGTCATCATCAACGACATCTTAGACCTATCCAAGATTGAGAGCGGAAAGATGCAAATTGATGAGCAGCCGTTCAAGCTTGAAGAATCCATCCAGGATTCCATAGAGCTGATCCGAGGAAAAGCTGCCGAAAAGGGCCTTTATATCGACTGCGCGCTGCATGACCTGCCTGAAGTAATAATCGGCGATCAGATAAGGCTCAGGCAGATTCTGATCAACCTGCTCAATAATGCCGTCAAATTTACGGATAAAGGCGGACTGTCGCTATCGGTTACAGGCAAGAGACTGGAGAGCGGCAATAAAGACAACGCGTTGAAAGAGACCGGAACGCAGAATGACGGCAAAAAGAATGGCGACGAGCATAATCAGGACCAACAAAACGACAGCATTTATGAGATTCATTTTTCTGTCAAGGACACAGGAATCGGAATTGCTGCGGATAAGATGGACCGCCTGTTCCTATCCTTTTCTCAGGTTGACCCCGCTGCCACTCGCAAATATGGCGGAACGGGGCTTGGTCTCGCCATTAGCAGGAGGCTGGTGGAGCTGATGGGCGGAAATATCCGGGTCGATAGTGAACTTGGCATCGGTTCGACGTTCCACTTCACCATCCGCACAAAAGGATGTGACACCACATCATTAACAGGCATCGAACAAGCACGGCTTTTTGCATCTCCTAACGCGGATTTGCCGGCAAAGGAGCCGAGAGCAGAGCGAGCTTTTGGCGACCATGCACCCGTTGATCGGGAAAGCGATCTGCGCATACTCCTGGCGGAAGACAATCAGGTCAACCAAAAGGTAACCATGCAAATGCTATCCAAGCTCGGATTCAAAGCCGATATCGTCGGCAACGGCCTGGAGGTCTTGCAGAGGATGGAGAGCCAGCCTTATGATATAATCCTCATGGATCTGCAAATGCCGCTGATGGACGGCATGGAGGCAGCGAGAGCTATCAGAAAGAGATGGCCTGGGACGTTCCAGCCCTGGATCATCGCCTTCACTGCCTGTGCCATGGAAGGCGACGAGAAGAAGTGCCTGGATGCAGGGATGAACGACTACATGAGCAAGCCGATCCAGATTGAGGATTTGAGGCGCAAGCTTGCGAATTATAGATCATCATAAAATCATAATAGATATTCCTGACCGACATCCTTATAGCCTGATATAATGTCACATGCTACCACACATCATGGCACTCATGGGAGGGAATGGTGTGACGCGAAAGGCTGCGAAGGGGCAGCATCTGGCTGGTGTTAGTGTGCTTGGCATTGATGATCCTTGGATCTGGGGCGTTTACCTTCTATGCATTTTCAGTGCGCTGTTATGCATAATCTATGGCGCATTAAACTGGAATCGAGGCGGAGAGCAGGAAGCTGCAGAGACTAAAGAAGAAGCCGCCTGGGAAGCGAAGGAAGAAGAGATGCAGGAGAAGGAATTGGGGCTGTGAACTATGAATCTGCTGCTTCTTAATGTTATTATATTGGTTTATCTGCTCGCCACCCTGTATCTCGGTTATAGAGGATGGAAGTCCACCAAGGACTCCGAAGGCTACCTGGTGGCAGGCAGAGAGACTCATCCCTATATCATGGCCATGAGCTACGGAGCTACCTTCATCAGCACCTCGGCCATCGTCGGATTCGGCGGAACTGCCGGTCTCTTCGGCATGGGCCTCTTGTGGCTGACGCTGCTCAACATCTTCGTGGGCATCTTTCTCGCGTTCATCGTTTACGGCAAGCGAACGCGAAAGATCGGGCACAATCTCAATGCCATGACATTTCCCGAGCTTTTGGGCAAGCGGTTTGACAGTAAGTTCATTCAGTATTTCAGCGGGCTTGTCATCTTCTTCGGTATGCCGCTCTACGCCTCCGTTGTTCTCATCGGCGCTGCGCGGTTCATGGAGACCACGCTCGCCATCGACTTCGATGTCGCGCTGCTCATCTACTCGGTCATCATCGCCGCTTACGTGGTTTGGGGCGGCCTGAGGGGAGTCATGTACACCGATGCCATGCAAGGGACCATCATGTTCGTCGGCATGGCGTTTCTCCTGATCATGACCTATACCCATTTGGGCGGGATTACCGTGGCTCATCAAGCGCTTACGGACATGGCCCATCTGGTTCCGGCAAAGCTCGCCGCCCAGGGGCACACCGGATGGACATCCATGCCCACCTTCGGCAGCACCTGGTGGTGGACGCTTGTTTCGACCGTCGTCATGGGCGTAGGAATCGGAGTGCTGGCCATGCCCCAGCTTGTGGTGCGGTTCATGACGGTCAAGTCCAACAAAGAGTTGAACCGGGGCGTTTTGATCGGTGGCATATTTATCCTCATGATGACTGGAGTGGCCTTCGTGGTGGGTGCGCTCTCCAACGTCTTCTTCTACCAGACGCAAGGCAACATCTCTCTAAATATCGCCAAGGGCAACGCCGACAGCATTATCCCCATCTTTATCAATGCTGCAACGCCGGAGTGGTTTGTCTACCTCTTTATGCTCACACTTCTCGCCGCAGCTATGTCGACCTCCAGCTCCCAATTTCATGCCCAGGGAAGCGCTATCGGCAGAGACATCTACGAGTCGTTCACCAAAAGAAAAGGCGGCGAATCGATACTTGTAACGAGGATCGGAATCCTTGTCGCAGTGGTTATTGCCGTCGCTCTCGGATACATGCTCCCCGAAAATATCATCGCTCGCGGCACGGCCATATTCTTCGGACTGTGCGCTGCAGCATTCCTGCCCATGTACACCTGTGCTCTTTACTGGAAAGGAGCAACCAGAAACGGAGCCATTGCGGGCCTTGTCACAGGAACGCTTGTAACCGTCTTCTGGTATCTGTTCATCCACAAAGCGGAAGCGGTTCCCTTGGGAATATGCAAGATGCTTCTGGGAAGGGACGTCCTCATCACCCAGATGCCCTGGCCGGTAGTCGATCCCATGATGATAGCGCTTCCTCTGTCGTTTCTGATTACGATAGTGGTGAGCATGATGACGAAGAAGATGAATGAGAAAACGCTGGAGGAGTGCTTCAAAGGAATAAAATAAGATATTTTCTTGGCATTCCTTTTTCAGAATTTTTGGGCAACGGGCTACATCTTTTCAGATTTCTGCTTCGATTCTTCAATCGGATCTCCGCATCTCTTCTGAGCAGGTATCATTATATTATCTGTATTATTTATGTATCTTATGCATCACAACATCAAGCATCGCTATACCTGACATCACTATTCCCAAGCCACTCTGGCGAAATTGTTCAATGTGAATTGTTCAAGCGTGAGTGGCAGAAAATAATTTAAGTCCTCAAGTCAACGCGAAATCCGTGACAGTCTTCAGGGCTTATGATGTAAGGGGTGTCTATGACACCGATCTTACTGTGGAGTTGGTCCGGCAAGTCGGCAAATCCTTCGGCTCCTTTGCCGGAGGCGGCAAGGTTTCTCTGGGAAGGGATACGCGCACCAGCGGACCCGTCCTTCAAGAAGCATTTCTGGATGGGGTCTTGAGCACCGGATGCGAGGTGCAGAGCTTCGGCGTCATCCCCATTGCCGTCTTGAGCTATATCACCTGGGCGGACAGACTCAGGGCCGCAGCATACATTTCCGCCTCACATAATCCTCCTGAGTACAACGGCGTGCGATTCAGAACAGGCGACGGCTATGGGCTGCTTTACCAGGAGTCGTCAATCATGAAATTCTACCGCGAGGGCGGCTTTCTCGCCGGAAAGGGTCGCGAGATCGAGCGCCCGCCGCAAGAGGCCATCGAAAGATACAGGCAGTATGTGGCAAATAAGCTTCACTTAAAGCGCTCTCTCAAAGTGGTACTGGATATGGGCAACGGCGCAGCTTGCTCGATGGATGGCTTTTACCGGAAGCTTGGGTTTGACCCGATCGTTCTCAACGGCCAGATGGACGGCCTTTTCCCTGGCCGCGGGCCTGCTCCGAACGAGGAGACGCTTCTGCCCGCTGCCCGAATAGTAACCGACAGCAAAGCGGATTATGGCGTAGGCTTTGATCCCGATGCCGACCGGGGCATAATTATCGACGACCTGGGCCGGATTCTGCCGCCGGAGAAGGTGGCCATAATCATCGCTCGCAGCAGATACAAGCCCGGCGATCTGGTCATCTCCGGCTTCGACTGCTCCATGATTCTGGAGCGCGAGCTGGAGAAGGACGGCATTAAAGTCATGCGGGAAAAGGTGGGAGACGTCTTTGTGGCCAACCGGGTGAAGAACGAATCTGCGGTCCTGGGCGTGGAGCGGAGCGGCCACTTCTTCCTGCCCGAGTTTCAGTACTCAGATGATCCCTTCGCCATGAGCCTTGCCATCGGCGAGATCATCTCCCAGGGCGAGAAGCTCTCGCGCCTTGCGGACAAGATCCCGGATTATCCCTACAAGCAAAAGAGCATCCAGCTCAAAGAAGATCCCGCCGCAGTCATGCTGCGGCTCAAGGATGCGCTGGCCAAGGAGGAACCGGACACCACCGACGGCCTGAAGATTACCACGGACGGCTACAGCATCCTCATTCGTCCCAGCAACACCGAGCCTATTTTGAGGCTTTACATCGAGACTACCGGAAGCGACATGAAGAAGCTGGAAGCCCGCTACGAACAGATCATACATCAGGCCATGTCGGCCTGATTCTTTCTGCTCGGATGTCTGGGTCAAGCATGGATCAAATATGGGTCAAGTATGGATCAATTGGGAATGAAGATAAGGCGCTAAGCAATTTAGCGTTCGTATGCTTATCGTCGCCAAAGACGGCTGTTCGGGCAAAAGCCAAGAAGGAAGCTATTTAACGCGCCCCGTCCATAATATGATTACAACCGTTTCCAGAGCTGATGCCCTCTTGAGCTACCCAGATGTCTGCGTCCTCATTCCGACTCTCAACGAAGAAGAGTCCATCGAATCCGTGATCCGGGAATTCCAAGCCCTGGGCTTCGAGAATATCCTGGTAGCGGACGGCCACAGCACAGATGCCACCGTGGCCAAGTCCGAAAAAGCCGGTGCCCGCATATTCCTTCAGTCCGGCTCAGGAAAAGGGCAGGCGCTAAAGGAGGTCTTCGAGGTCATCGACGAGAAGTATATCCTCCTCATCGACGGGGACGGCACTTACCTGCCCGAAGAAGCATCGCTCCTCTTGACCCCGGTCCTCAAGGGCAGAGCGGACCACGTGGTGGGAAACCGCTTCGGCCATTTGAAGGGCGGCGCTCTGAAGCGCCTGAACATGTTCGGCAACAAGATGATCAATCGCTTCTTCGTCTTGATATATCGCGTCCAGCTCACCGACATTCTCTCCGGTTACCGGGCATTCACCGCTGAGGGAATTCGCAGCCTGGAGCTGTCCACGCCCGGCTTTGAGATCGAGTCCGAGATCACCATCGAGAGCGTCAAGAAGGGCATGCGCATCATGGAAGTGCCCATCACCTACATGCCGCGACCCGCTGGTACCAAGACCAAGCTCAATCCTCTCCGGGACGGCCTGAAGATCGTGCTCACCATCTTTCGCATGGCCAAGACCGAAAACCCCATGTTCCTCTTCGGATTGATCGGCTCCGTCTTTGGGGCAGTAGGCTTTCTCATCGGCCTTTACGTCGCCAGGGACTGGTTTGCCTGGAGAATAGAGCATATACCGCTCACGATCCTGACGGCGATACTGATAATCGTGGGCATACAGCTGTTCATCATCGGGATGCTGGGAGATGTCATGGCCTCCATGCACCGCGAGATGATGCGAGAGATCTACCGAAAAAATAAGTAGACTCCATTAAAAATCATGCCGTCTGCTCAAAGTGATTCATCTATTTTAGAGATTGAGAATCTGCTTTAAAAATTGATGCTCAAAAGATCGTACATAACATTGCACAACATTAACGATGCATAACATTATATGCAGTTAGAAAAAACGGTCCTAAACAGTATCATAAGACTAGTGAGGGTACGGTTATGAAGAAAAATATAATGCTAGTTGCTGCTGTTGCGATTCTGGCAGTTCTCCTTTCCGGTGTCGGCCAGGCAATATCGATAAGAGCCGCTATTGAAAATGAATGCATTCCCAGTCCCGACACCATCATCGTCCCCGCGGGGAAAACGGCAACGAATTTTGCATTGGAAGACATTTCCGCCGGTGTGAACTGCTATACCGGAACGACCATCAAAGATAAGGGATGGGCCATCTATGCCGGAGACTCCAGCGGAACGAAGGTGTATCAATATGAATACTACGTAAATCAGTATGGCGACGGAAAGAGCGAAGAGCCGTATGGACCCCTCAGCGCCCTCTCCCTGAGTTCGGGCAGCTATATGGTTTATGTGGATGGCGGCAAAGGGGCTTTTGTCCACGCGAATTATGATCTGGTCTAGGGGCTGGAAAGCCCGTCCGGGCTATCAACTTCGGCCCAATATTTTTTGCAGGCGGCCCTGGTTTCACACAAATTTCTTAGCTTGCTTGACTCAATGATATCGCCGCGAATATCGCCGCGATCTGGCAGGATCGTTCAGGATCGTTTTTGCCATTCCCGGCAGCTTGAACTTCAAACCGTGATTTTCCTTTGTCCAATCCCGGACGAGCATGGTGCAAGCATATGTCTTAATATAGAAGTTCAAACAATGGTTAAATGTTAAAATGGTATTATTGAGGTTATAAAATGGCTGGACAATTCAGTGGCACACCCATATACATTCTCAGAGAGGGCAGCGAGAGGACTGCCGGAAGAGATGCACAGAGATCGAATATCATGGCTGCCAAGGCAGTAGCCGGCGCCGTCA
Source organism: Methanothrix sp. (assembly GCA_003857025.1). Lineage (GTDB taxonomy): Archaea > Halobacteriota > Methanosarcinia > Methanotrichales > Methanotrichaceae > Methanothrix. Next base: position 3,801 of record RPOO01000017.1, on the reverse strand, counting down.
GGACCACTCTCGGTCCCAAGGGCATGGACAAGATGCTGGTTGACACTATGGGTGATGTTGTGATCACCAACGATGGTGTCACCATACTCAAAGAGATGGACATCGAACATCCTGCGGCCAAGATGATGGTGGAGATCGCCAAGACCCAGGACCAGGAGGTAGGGGATGGCACAACCACCGCCGTCGTGCTGGCGGGAGAATTGCTCAAGCAGTCCGAGGCATTGCTGGAACAGCAGATCCATCCAACGGTAATCGCGGCAGGCTACAGAGCAGCAGCCGACAAGGCTCTGGAGATTCTGAAAGGATTGGCCATTACCGTCTCTGTCAAGGATGAGGACCTTCTTCGGAAGATCGCCGTCACAGCCATGACCGGCAAGGGCTCTCAATCCGCGCGAGATGAGCTGGCCGTTATGGCTGTTGAGGCCGTCAGGTCAGTAGTAGATGAAGACGGAACCGTCGACACCGACAATATCACCGTGGAGAAGAAGGTCGGCGGCGGCATAACCGATTCCGTGCTTATAAGCGGCGTGGTCATCGACAAAGACCGGCTCCATCCCAGCATGCCAAAGTCGGTCACCGGCGCAAAGATCGCCCTGCTTAACGCTGCCGTTGAGATTGAGAAGACCGAGGTCGATGCCAAGATTCAGATCACCTCCCCCAACCAACTGCAGGCTTTTCTGGACCAGGAAGAGAACATGCTCAAGGACATGGTCGACCGGATCGCCGCCACCGGAGCCAATGTGCTATTCGTGCAGAAAGGCATCGATGACCTGGCACAGCACTTCCTGGCCAAGGCCGGCATCTACACCGTGCGCCGCGTCAAGAAGAGCGATATGGAGAAGCTGGCACGCGCCACAGGCGGGCGGGTAGTCACCAGCATCCACGAGATCTCCAAGGACGATCTGGGCAAGGCAGGCCTGGTCGAGGAGCGCAAGGTCAGCGATGAGAAGATGACCTTCGTGGAAGATTGCGATAACCCCAAGTCGGTCTCCATCATCCTGCGCGGCGGAACCGAGCACGTAGTCGATGAGCTGGACCGGGCAATGGAAGACGCACTGCGCGTCGTGGGCGTTGCAGTGCAGGACAAGCAGCTTGTAGCCGGCGGCGGAGCACCAGAGGTTGAGCTGGCACTGAGGCTGCGGGCGTATGCCTCCACCGTAGGAGGACGCGAGCAGCTTGCCATCGAGTCTTTTGCCGATGCCATGGAAGTCATTCCCAAGACGCTGGCCGAGAATGCCGGTCTTGATCAGATCGACACACTGGTCGCTCTGCGCAGTGCTCATGAGAAGGGCATGAAGACTGCGGGATTGGACATGGACACGGGCAAGCCGGTCGACATGCTGAAGCTGGGCGTCGTAGAGCCGCTCAGGGTCAAGACTCAGGCCATCAGCAGCGCCACCGAGGCCGCAGTCATGATCCTGCGCATCGATGATGTCATCGCCTCCAAGTCCGGCGGACCGGGCGGCGCGGGCGGAATGCCCGGCGGCATGGGTGGAATGGGCGGCGAGGACTTCGAGTAGGTCCCGTTCCCCACTCAGTTTTTCTTTTTTCCTTTTTCTTTGCAAAAAAATTAAGTTAGATTTTTTTTCTGCCGGATAATTTAGCTGCAGACGAATGACCAATGAATAACTAACGGCAAAATTGCAGGAAAAGGTGGGGCAAAAGGAGTTCAAGCAAACAGGTATATAGGTCCTATCACATATAGAATAAAATGACAGTCACATGTTGGTACAAGAACGGAAGCATAGACGCATTCCGCCAGTTTTGCCTGCAAAACCGAGACAAACCAATATCGGTTAAGCTGACAAACAGATCAGAGCCGGTCATTGGGGCTTTGCACAACTATTGTCTAAACTCCTCACAGGCAGCAGGCCTTTTTCTTCGCTTAACCGATCGAGTAGTCCATCCTGCATACTATGGCCTTGAGGGTATCGAGAGCCTGCATATCGGACAGCAGGAAATATTGTCGCCGTGGGCGGAATGTTCGTATCCTAACGATTTTTTTCCCACTGAGATTATGGCTTCAATGCATTCAGCCCTACAATCCGCAAATTAGGTGCAGGGGGAAACAATGAACGGAAACAATCTGTTAGAGGATTTTAAGAAGACCTGGCCGGAGAAGTTCGTACCGGAAGAGGATATTTTCAGCCATATACATGCCGGAGATAAGATCTTCATCGGCACGGGCTGCGGCGAACCCCAATACCTGGTCCAGGCTCTGGTGAACTTCGTAGGCATTAATCCCAAGGCCTTTTACGGTATCGAGCTTATACATGTGTGGACCGTAGGCGCAGCTCCCTACCTGGATGAAAAATTCCGCGACAACTTCCGCATCGACTCATTCTTCATTAGCGAAGGCACGAGAAATGCGATCAACAGAGGCGCAGCAGACTACACGCCCATATCACTTTCTGCAGTTCCCGGCCTTTTCCGCAGGGAGATAATCCCAATCGATGTAGCGCTAATCCAGACATCTCCTCCCGACAAGCACGGCTACATGAGCCTTGGGATTAGCGTAGATATCGTAAAGGCTGCGACCCAGAAGGCATCATTGATCGTTGCCCAGATCAACACTCACATGCCCCGCACTCAGGGTGACGGCTTCTTAAATATAAAAGATGTAGATTTCATTGTTCCTCACGATGAACCATTGCTGGAATATACGGCGGAAGACCCCGGCGACATCATCAAAGCGATAGGCAAGTATGTTGCCAGGATCATCGAGGATGAATCTACGCTGCAAGTCGGATACGGCATCATACCTAATGCCGCCATCTCATACCTCGGTGAGAAAAAGCACCTTGGAGTGCATACGGAGCTTTTAGGCGACGGCATCATTGATCTGATGCAAAAAGGCGTGGTCGACAACAGCAAGAAATCCATCGACATTGGAAAGACGGTTGCCTCCTATTGCATGGGCAAGAGAGAGACTTACGATTTCCTGGACGAGAATCCGACCGTCTCATTCAAAACTATTGATTATGTTAACAATCCGTTGAATATTGCCAAGAATAAGCTGATGACCGCCATCAACAGCGCGATGGAGATTGATTTAACCGGCCAGGCCACTGCTGAATCACTTTCCGGCACATTCTACTTCGGCATCGGTGGCCAGGCTGATTTCATGAGAGGTGCAGCGCTTGCGCCTGGCGGCAAAAGCATCCTTGCCCTTCCCTCAACCGCCGTTAACGACACCATTTCCAGGATTGTGCCGTCCCTCCGGGAGGGCACGGGTGTGACTCTAACCAGGGGAGACGTCCACTATGTAGTAACCGAGTACGGCATAGCATATCTGCACGGCAAGAATATCAGGGAACGGGCCATGGATCTCATCGCTATTGCCCATCCCAAGTTCAGGCCGTGGCTCATTGATGAGGCCAAGAAGCTCTTGCTCATCTACAAGGATCAAGCTTTCATACCCGGAATAAATGGTGTGTATCCGGTGGCTTTGGAGACATTCAGGACGACGAAGAGCGGGCTCAAAATTCTCCTCAGGCCGGTGAAGATTGGAGATGAGCCCTTGATGAAGGACTTTTTCTATGCTCTTTCCAATGAGAGCATGTATCGGCGGTTTATGTCCGTTAGAATGGACATGCCCCATGATCGGCTGCAAGAATTCGGGATAGTAGACTATGCCAGCAGTATGATGATTCTGGCCATTGTTGAGGGAGATAGCAAAGAAACCATTGCCGCAATTGGACAGTATGAGATAAACGATAAAGTTCACACTGCCGAGGTTGCGCTGGTGGTAAAGGATGAGTATCAAAAAATGGGCGTGGGCTACGATCTGCTCACCTATCT
>RPOO01000016.1 GCA_003857025.1 Methanothrix sp. | reverse complement strand
TTTATTTTATTTTTAATCATCTGCTTATTTTTCAATTCGGAATACGGATGCATTTGCCCATACAATTTACGATCATTAGTGCAGAATTATTTTTACTGATCAACTCTTCGAAAAAGATTCTCACGATTAGGATATATAGAAGAAAGGTGCAATAATAATATACGATAAAGCATGGACGCAGACAGATCATTTGTTCGAGATGTGAATTGGCCCGGCAGGAAGCGCCAAGCAATTTAACGGTCTTTAATGATTGTGTGTAGGCATTGATTCATTCGGATGACGGGATTTAATCTAAATCTGCAAAATTAATATGAGGGTAGTGGTTCATTGACAGTTATCGAAGAAGTGATTCATAGGGCATATCTCAACAAGCTGGTAGGCGAAGATGGTCTGCGAATAGTCGAATGCATACCTGGTGAAGAGATCACCGATGAGCGGTTGGCGGAGCTTACCGGCATCAGCCTCAATACGGTAAGGCGGACGCTGTATCTTCTTTACGAGCATAGACTAGCAATTTATCGTCGCAAGCGAGACCCGGATTCGGGATGGCTGACTTATTTGTGGCAGCTGTGTCCCGAAAACTTCGATAAGGCTCTGGAGTCGGAGGCCAAAAGGCTGCTGCGCAAACTGGATGATCGCCTGACCTATGAAAAGGATAATATCTTCTACGCCTGCACGGAAGGCTGTGCCCGCTTCAAATTCGATGAAGCAAGCGAGGCCAATTTCATCTGCCCCTTCTGTCAGGGCAGCCTGGAGTATATGGAGAATGCTAAGGTCGTAGAAACCATCGAAAAGCAAATGGCGGAACTAAAGGCCTGCCTGTAGATTCGCTATTCGCTAGGTGCCTTGCCGACGATTTACCATATCTGCAAGCGCCAAATAATCGGTCATGGCTAGATTTGGGGCTTTGATGCAAGTATCCGTAGTTCAAAGCTCCAAGATCCAGAACTGCCAGACCTTCGTCGATTAGGCATGATAAGAACTTCTCAAAAAATCAACAATTGATGTGCAATTAATCAAACGGATGATAGCATCAAGAGAAGATAATAAAATGGATATACTTTAATAAAATATAGTACCAGAAAATAATGCCTGAAAAATAATAACAGAATAACGATAATTGAATAAGCGATAACCTAAGAAACGATATTGATGAATTCAATCAGTAGTATTATGGCGGGCATAATTCCCTCCGCTATAGATTTTCAAGATTGTTGCTAAGAACGGCTGTCCACCACCAGCGGGCCATGTCCATGAGGTCGCGGCTGAACATGCCGGAGAGCCTGTACTCGCCACCTTTGTTGGAAATTAAGCCCGCTCCGAGCAGCTTGTTTCTCATGGCATAAAAGGCGGAACGGCTAACATCCAGCTCATCCAGAAGCGCCTTCCATTCATGGGTCTTCATGGGGTCTCCGCTCCTCTGTCGCTCTTCCACCATGTTTAGAAATTTGCGACCGCGCATGGCCGTCGCTTCTTCCTGAAAGAGGCGCAGCATCAGCTCATAATAAGGATCGCGGGACCGGCTGATGGCAAACTCCGATTTGGAGCGAATCTTCAATGTGGTAGCAGTTCGTGGAGCTTTTTTAACATTAGTCATAAAGTTGCCAGTACCGCCCTGGCTATATCTGCATACTCATCCCTTAAAACATAAGTCTTAGGAGTGCGATATGACTTTTTATTTACATGCAAAATTCCCAAAGAAGAACAGATGTAGCCGATCATGGAAGCTATAGTCTTCCTGGACACATTAAACCGTGAGCTGACACATTCATGAAGCGAGGCCACCGTAAATTCTCGAGCCTCCACTATCGACTCAAGGACCGTTCGCCTCAGACCATCTGAGTCCAGATTGAGGAACTTGATCATTCGGCTCAAGATCTCGGACCGTTGTGGTTTCATCACATCCTCCCAAACTACCCCCAATATATTTACTAATTGTTTGTTAATATGTATAATATAAACCTTGCTATTTGAGCCTTCACCGACCCACGGCTTTGCTCGAAATCCCTTGGGAGCACCGCCATGAGTTTATGCTTGCATTGCGGACAGCTTTGTGGAACACTAATCCTGATGATAAAGAGGTTGCGGTCAATGATTGCAGGGCCTGAAAATTGGAAGGAAGCGGCGGAAAGCCTCTATGCCGGGGGCGACCATGAGGGCGCGCTATCTGCCTGGGAAAAGGCTGAGGAGGCCGGGCCGTTGGATGCCGCCTCGTGGCTAAGAAGAGGCATTGCCTTTCGCAAGACGGGGCAAAACGAAGATGCAGCACGTGCTCTGGAAAAGGCCGTCGCCCTTGATGCCAAGAACGCAGATGCCTGGAGAAACCTGGCCCTGGCCCAGAATCAGCTGGATCGAAATGATGATGCCGCCAAGTCCACTGAGAAGGCCATTGCCCTAGATCCCGCCAATGCCCGAACCTGGATCGTGAGGGGTTTTGCCCTGCACCGATTGGGCCGCTATGAAGACGCGGTGGCGAGCTACGCCCGGGCCATCGAGCTGAATCCTCTCGGTTCGGATGGAAGACGAGCCTGGAACAACAGAGGTGCAGCCCTCGATAATCTGCAAAGGCACGAAGAGGCCATTGAGAGCTACGAGGAGGCGATATTGATTGATCCCTTCGATATCTACGCATGGAATAACAAAGGCGTGGCTCTGGGAATCTTGGGGAGGCATGAAGAGGCGGTGAGCTGCTTTCAAAAAGCGATTCGGATCGAGCCCGATTATGCCACGGCCTGGAAGAATCTCGGCGTTGCCGAAAAAGCGCTGCACCAGGAGGTTAGGGCATCAGAGGCCCTGAAGAGAGCAAAGGATCTGGGCCTCGATTAGGCGGGTTGGCAGATACAAGCGTTCTATCGGATGCGAAGTTGGCAATCTGGGTATATTCAAAAAAGAAATCCTTAAAATATTTGTACTAGAATGATAAGCAAGAAGCCCCTAGGTGGTAACATGAATGGAGAGCTTCTTGCCCAAGTAGTGCCCACAGCAAGGGCAAATAAGACTGCGACTCATCGACATATCAATTTTGTTGAGAGTATTTGTGAGAATATCATATGATATATGCGGGTTTCTTAGGCGATTTCCCATACAATCACTCAGACGACGATTCGTATTCTTTGATAACTATTGCATGAATAGCGGAACAAACTGGAACCTGGTCACATCCACCAATCCCTTATCCGTCAGCTTTAGCTCCGGGATCACGGGCAGGCAGAGAAACGATAGCGTCATAAATGGATCTATAAGCATGCATCCCAAGCCATGAGCCGCATCAATGCAGTTATCGATCCCCTTCGCAACATCTTGCATGTGCATCTCCGAGAGCAGGCCCGCCACGGGCAGAGGAAGGCATGATTTGACCGCGCCATTTTGCACAACGGCAAGCCCACCGCCCATCTTTACTACCACCAAGACCGCTGCGAGCATATCATCATCACTTGCCCCCACGACTGCGATGTTATGGGAATCATGGGCAACGGATGTGGCCAGAGCCCCGCTATTGAGGCCGAAGCCCTGCACCAGCCCCAAACCGATATTTCCTGTGGCCTTGTGCCTTTCCACCACGGCCAATTTCAAAATATCTCGCTTAGTGTCTGAGATTATCTTGCCGTTCTCGATCTTTGGCAAAAGCTCTTGCGACCTGGTGACGATTTGATCGGGAATGATGCCGATGATCCTGGCCGCGCCCCTTTCGGCCTTGATCTCAAAGGATCTTGGCTCCAATTTTCCGATCTGCATCGAGCTTTTCTTGGGAATCGGGGTTCTTTCCAGCCTGGTGCAGAAGTTGCCACCATCTGCCACCAGCTTTCCGTCTTTGATCACTTTTTCAACGTGCGGATTTTCCAGATTACCAAGCACAGCGATGTCCGCTCTGTAGCCGGGTGCGATGGCTCCAAGGTCTCGCAGCCCGAAATACTGGGCCGCGTTGAGGCTTGCGATCTGCAAGGCCTGGATGGGATCGAGCCCCTCTTCGATGGAGATGCGGATCATGTTGTCGATATGTCCTTCTCTGAGGATGTCTGAAGGATGCCGGTCATCCGAGACAAAGAGGAATTGGCGGGCATTGAGATGCGTTACGGCAGGCAGCAGGTCTCTCAAGTTCTTGGCAGCGCTACCTTCCCGGAGCATGATGTACATCCCCTGGCTCAGCCTCTCTTGCGCCTCATCAACGCTCGTGCATTCATGGTCTGATTTGATTCCCGCTGCAATGTAAGCCGTCAGGTCTTTTCCGGTCAAGCCTGGGGCGTGGCCGTCAATGCGCTTCGATCCGGCTAGCCGGATCTTCTTCAGAACCTCCTGGTCGCGGAAGATGACGCCCGGATAATTCATGACCTCTGCCAAACCAAGGACTCTGGCGTCGTCCATCAGCTCAGACAGTGCTTCGGCATCCAGGCTTGCCCCTGACGTCTCCATGCTTGTGGCGGGAACGCAGGAGGAGAGCATGGCGAAGACGTTTAGCGGAACGTTTTTTGAAGAGTCGAGCATATAGCGGATGCCGTCCATGCCCCAGACGTTGGCGATCTCATGGGGATCGATGACGACGGATGTCGTGCCCCTGGGAACTACGGCGCGGGCATACTCCGGAACAGTGACCATGGCGCTCTCTATGTGAACATGGCCGTCGATGAATCCTGGTGCGAGGATTTTTCCCTCAAGGTTGATGACCGACCCGGCGCTCTCGCAGTCAAAGCCGGCTATTTGGCCCTTGTAAACAGCGACGTTCGCCCTGTGAACTTCGCCGGAGAGCAGATTGGCAACGCTCGCGCCTTCGATCAGCAGGTCGACCTCCAGCTCGCCGCGGGCGGCTGCGATCATCTCTTCCAAGGTAGCCTGTGGATTTGTCATCTCCAACAACGTCCTCATCAATTCTTATTTAGCTTATCTCACCGATCAGTGTGCCGGAAGTTCGGATCTCCAATGCGATTGCCCGCCTGCCCGAAAATATTTAACGCAATACTATCTTGTGCGCTTATAAAATTGTGTTCAATGTCGGATAAACTTATATCACTTGGGTTAAAATAAAGACAAGGTGTGTGGGAAGTGAAGGATATTCTTCTCAAGGTGGCCAAAGCCTACCCCAATGACTCAGCCAGAGGCATCGCCCGTCTGGACCCCAATGCTCTGCTCACTCTCCGGCTCTCGCCTGGAGACATCATTGAGATCGAGGGAAAAAGGCTTACCGCCGCCAAGGTTTGGCGCGCCGACCGGCAGGACTGGTCCCAGGACTACATCAGGATTGACGGATTCATCCGCCAGAATGCCGGAGTGGGGATCGGGGACAGGGTAAAGATCCGCAAGGCAAAATTTGCCGATGCCCATCGAATAGTCCTGGCTCCGCCCTCCGGCTCGCACATGCATTACGGCGACGAAGCGGCAGACATGATCCGCCGCCAGACCCTGAAGCGGCCAGTGGTGGCAGGCGATATCCTTCCTATCATGAGTTCCGGAACCCATCCCTTCGTGGGCAGAATGGAGGCCGTGCCCCTGGTGGTCACGGAGACCCATCCCGACGGTGTGGTGGTGATCTGCGAGCGAACTGAGATCGTGCTCCTGGAAAAGCCTGCCAAGGGCGTCAGCTCCGTCAAAGCCACCGGCACCACTTATGAGAACGTGGGCGGCCTGCGAACCGAGGTACAGCGGGTTCGTGAGATGATAGAACTGCCCATGAAGCACCCCGAGGTATTCCAGAAACTGGGCATTGAGCCGCCCAAGGGCGTTCTGCTCTACGGGCCGCCGGGCACAGGGAAAACTTTGATCGCCAAAGCCGTCGCCAACGAGAGCGGAGCCAACTTTTCTTCCCTTGCGGGCCCGGAGATCATGTCCAAGTACTATGGCGAAAGCGAGCAGCGGCTGCGAGAGATCTTTGATGAGGCCCAAAAGAATGCGCCATCCATAATTTTCATCGACGAGATCGATTCCATTGCACCCAAGCGCGGCGACGTGACGGGCGAGGTGGAGCGGCGCGTGGTGGCTCAGCTCCTGGCCATGATGGACGGCCTCAAGGAACGCGGCCAGGTTGTTGTGATCGGTGCGACCAACCGGGAAGACGCCATCGATCCGGCACTGCGCAGGCCGGGCAGATTCGACCGGGAGATTGAGATCGGAGTTCCCGATCGAGCGGGCAGAGTGGAGATCCTGCAAATCCACATGCACAGTATGCCCATCGCCGAGGATGTCAATGTGGAGAGCCTGGCGGACAGGACGCACGGCTTTGTGGGCGCAGACGTGAATGCGCTCTGCAAGGAAGCCGCCATGCGGGCACTGCGCAGATATCTGCCGGATATGACCTCGGAGGATGCTATCCCGAAAGAGATCATCGAAAGTATGATGGTTACCGGCGACGACTTCGAGGAAGCTCTCAAGGAGATTGAGCCCTCTGCCATGAGAGAAGTTCTGGTGGAAGTTCCGCACGTGAACTGGGACGACCTGGGCGGCCTCGGGACTCTGAAGCAGGAGTTGATCGAGGCCATCGAGTGGCCCATCAAGAGGCCGGAGAAGTTCCGGCAGATGGGCATCCGGCCACCAAAAGGCGTTCTGCTCTATGGGCCGCCGGGCACCGGCAAGACCATGATCGCCCAGGCCGTTGCCAACGAGACCAATGCCAACTTCATCAGCGTGCGCGGGCCGCAGATGCTATCCAAGTGGGTGGGCGAGTCCGAGAAGGCCATACGCGAGATCTTCAGGAAAGCCAGGCAAGTGTCTCCTGCGATCATTTTCTTCGACGAGCTGGACTCCATTGCACCCATGCGGGGCATGGACGACGGCAGTCATGTGATGGAGCGTGTGGTAAACCAGCTTCTGGCAGAGATGGACGGCCTGGAGGCCCTCAAAGACGTGGTAGTGATAGCCGCCACCAACCGACCGGACATCCTGGACCCGGCGCTTCTGCGCTCGGGCCGGTTCGATCGCTTGCTCTTGGTCGGTGCGCCTGACAAATTGGGACGGCATGAGATCCTCAAGATTCATACCGCAAAAATGCCGAACAGCGAGGACGTAAATTTGGAGGAGCTGGCGGAGCTGACCGAGGGCTACGTGGGCTCGGATCTGGACTCGCTCTGCCGCGAGGCCGCCATGCTTGCCATGCGCGAGGATCGGGAGAAGGTGGACATGGACCACTACCGAGAAGCCTTGAAGAAGGTGAGGCCGAGTGTGGAAGAGAACATGGTCAGCTACTACGAGCGCATCAGCGAGAGGTTCAAGGGCGGAGTGAAGATCGAGCCCGCCTCGCTCATCGGTTACAGGTAAATGATTTACAGGTAAATGATAAACATTCGAAATTTAGAAAATTCAAAATTCGATCGCTAGAAGGTGTGAGGGGAATGGGAAAGGTGTTTGCAGGGACGATCGCCAGAAAAGAGATCGTGAACATCGACGGCACTGTGCTGGGGGAGCTGGAGAACGTGCGCTTTGAGGTCCAGACGGGCAAGCTGGAAGACCTGGTAGTAAAGCCCGACTCAGAGCTGAACCGCATAAAGTACCGGGAGGACGGCAAGTTCGTGCTAATACCTTTCAGCTCCGTCGTGGCCGTTAAGGATTACATTGTGGTGGATGAGAGCCGGGCGATCAAGAAGGGCGATTGACTCGTCTATTCCAGCTCACTGATTCCCGTAAGAAAGTGCCCTCTATCATTCCACATCCAATTTCGTCCCAATTCCGTTCTATTTCCGTTTCCATAATGACATGGAGCTATCTCTGCCGCGTTTCGTTCCCGGGATTCTGCTGAAAACAAAAAAGCTTAGCCAAATAGGCTGCCATCAAAAAAATATCATGCCTATTTCTCATCTTCCGCCGGATGCGCGTTAGGTAAGAAATCTTGCTCTTTATCATTTCCTCTTATATTCTCCACGTCATATCCGGTTTCTTTCGGAACCTTTGATTCCAGAACCCAGATTATTTCCTCTGGCTCATACGTCTCTCCTGTAGAATAGCACCTAACCATCGGTGCGCCTATGAATTCCAATCGCAATTTGCACCGCGGGCAGATTGCTATCTCAACTTCTCCTTTTTCATTCTTTCTTTGGGTTTTAAACAATTGGTCCCACTCCTTGATAGTTTGGATTTGCGAATGAGCGATTATACCGTGAGGTTTAGGAGAGCACCGATCCACAGCGCACTTCTTCCTGGGGCACATCATCAGCGATGATCCTCCTAATGATGAAGTGCCCGCTCCCCTCGCCGGGCACACATCCGATTCTTACCGTGTCTTTCACAAGAACCAAATGAAGTATGCCATCATCCGCATTCCTCGCACATTCTCCGAAGGCTTCGCAATTAAGCGAGGCACATAATTCTCGGAGCTTAATCGGCTACAGCCTTTTTTCGCAGCAAAATATCCATCTAATCGTTATAGATATACAGTTTTCGGCTGAGTTCGGATGTGTATAGCTCTGAAATCGTTGACTTTATTTACTCATCAAAGTGGCATGGAAAGAAGAATAGAGCTGCAAAGCTATCCTAGAGGATGATCCGATATATCATTCGATCCAAAAACAAGAGGACAGAGCACCAGAAGAATCGCGGAGGACATGAAGCTGAGTTCGTCCTCTCTGAAACATGCCTGGATGCACTGGACGAAAACCAAGATGCGGCTAAATATTGGGAATTCTGGACAAAAAAAGGCATCGGATGAAGATCTCCGAAAAGCTGATGCTTGAAGTCAACAAAGAGCAAAGTTCGGGCGCTCGATGCAAAAATGAGAGTTAAGGATTCAGTTCGCATACATATTGAGATCGAATGTAGCGACAGCTATCTGATTTCCTCCTACGAAATAATATAAATTGAACGCCCCCGGTGAGTTCGTCCATTTATATTGTTTGCCTTGGTAGATCCCTGGTGCTATTTTGACGCCGTAGCCGCAACTGACTGGAGAGCCCACAGCTGTTGAAGATATTCCCAGAACGTTTTGAATGGCAATGGCAGTATAGCCAAAGCCGTGAGTTGGCACTTCTATTTTAAAGTTGGATTTGTCCAATCCGCAAATTCCTTGTGGATATGCTGTACTGATAACATTGACCGAGACGGTTACAGGCTCGCTGTTTCCGGGTGCAGCAGATCCATAGTCAATTGATCCTATTTCGATCGCCGTTCTTACGGGCGTAAAAGGACCGGATGCGATCGGACCTGTCTTTGCATTGGATTGATGGGAGCCCAGACTATCGAGATATGTTCCTTGTGCGGAGTCGGCTGCATTGATTGCCGAAATAGCAATTATGAAGACGGCTAAAATTACCCTTATGTGTAACATGCCACATCACCTAACTCTGGTGAACGCTTTCATCCACTTCGGAGATATTTCCATAAGCTGCTTTGCACATATTTAAATGTTGATATCTGTCGCTTCGTCGAGTGCAAAATGCATGTTCCGATCAAGGTCGTCCAAATGTTGGGACGATCCGAAGGAAGGTCTTCTAAGTCCATCCTGGAGCTTGAGAGCCTCGGCCACCGCCAGGGCAGCGTCCGTCTCGCAGCGTTCTGTCTCTCGCCATTGCGTTAGATGGCCACGGGCCGCTCTGCGCGCCGCCGGTAGGTGTGCTTGGCGGCACTTCCGCAGGGCCTTTCTCTTCTTGCCGGGCTAAGCCTCCTCGGTACGATTCATAAAAAAATAGTCCTCAGGCATTTCACGCTCTTCTGAGCGCTAAAACCTCAAATCTCTCGCCTCAGAGCTTGGCAATTATCTTCTTTCCCCATCTCATCCCTGGTGTCTCAATCAAATGATACGTCAGCAAGGAAATAGGGGCCACCAACAGAAGCGTCAAGAGCAAACATAAGAGTAAACTGAAGTCGGTTGAGTAGATGGTATGGTCGTAGATGTAAACATATACCGGTTTCAATGGCTCCACTAGAAACGGATGAACAAGATACAAACTGTAGCTGATCATTCCAAAGAACTGTGTGAACCTATTTACTATGAACCTGTTGGGAGCCAAGGATAGCGAGAGTATCAGCAAAACAAAAGCCACTGGACTCATGGTTTGCAATCCGGTCAGTTTGCAGAGCGGACCGTACAGATCGGATAACGCCAAAGCCAGTGATAAATTATTTATAAATACGAATAATATTATTAAAGATACTGAAAGCAAAATATAAGCGACCGAGGCTCTGTATTTGCTTCTCATTTTAGGCAGATGTAATTTATAAATAAGGTAGCAAATAATGCCGAGGGGAAAAATGAGTGCCCAATGGAAAAAATTATAAAAATCATAGTTGGTTGACGCCATGACATCCACTCCGATGATTGTGCCCATCAGCTGCCTGATTCCATTGGAGAGCCAGTATATGCCAGTAAATAATAAAATAGATTTCCAGATATTATTTACTTTGAGAAATATGAACGGCAAAACCAGGTAGAATAGCATCTCAACGCCCACCGTCCAACCGTCGGAAAAGAGGCTTTTTGAATATTGGGGAACCAGATTGAAGGTGAAGGTGAAATTGGCCAGGACTTCGAGCCAGGAGGGAACCCTTTTTTGTATGATGATGCCATCGAGTACTACCAGGATCAGCAAGAGATAAAAGAGCGGGGCTATTCTGAAGAATCTGCGAAGATAGAACTTGAAGAGCATCCTTTTCTCGTCGGCCTTGTTGTCCAGAGATAAGTACAATGTGAAAGAGCTGATGATGAAAAATAAGGGAATACCAGCAAGAGCCAAATCGAAAAATCTTTCAGGAACAATCCGGACTGGGTGTGCCCAACCAGTAATCATGCCTATCGTTCCATAAATATGGAAGACAAAGATGCTAAGTGCAGCGATTCCCCTTAAGGCATCAATATAATCCAGCTTTCCGATCTCGGTTTTGGTTCCAGTTTTATATTGCGCCTCTGGAAGGTAGACTGCCTTGGATTGCGAATTCTCCGCCGAATTTTTCTCTAAATCCGACAAGATACTTTCTCCTGCATTTTATCTAAGAATTGATGAACCTAATGAAAAATCTTTGCATCACACAAAGTAAAATAGAGACTAAAATTTGACTGAATGAATGCAAACATACAATTTTAAAAAATTTTTTTAAATCATAAAATTATGGCGATTGACAACGTATCAGGCAACCGGCCCTATCGGTCCGCCTCGGATCTATGAGGGCGATAGCCCGAACCATTGGCTCATCCTCATGAGCAGGGGTAGGTCGCCCTCGGCACTGCACTTTCCTGCCATGAACATCTGGATGGCATTGGCTTTTCCTGAGGCGATATCCATCCACAGCTCAAAAGGCGCTCTGAAGATTGCATTCGGTTGGGCGGCTTTTCCAATATTCGTTTGCATCTTCCCGTTATCCACAACGATATGGCAGTCTCCCGTCACCTCTCCTGTGAACTCAAACTGGACAATCGCTTTCGCGTCCCCTGCGTTTTTAGCGGAAAATGCCAGCTGCATCAAGAACAAATAATCCTCCAGGGAATGTGGACGCGGTATTCTTATCCGTTCATTGAAGGCTTTGGGATTGACGCCCTCATCGATGCAGGTCTGCCAGAACATGTTCGCGGCTTTGGCCACCGTCTCCAGGTCCGCGACAGGCTGCTGTGCGCGTGCCAGCGTCTCGGGCAAGACCCGGTTTTCCATAGCCAGCTCGCGCCCGGCCTGCTCTGTGGCTCCAAGAATATCAGCCAATTTTTCGGGGTCAAGGCTTGTCATAAACATGGCACCGGGACGATAGATCTCCGCCACCAGCTTGCCGTTTCTCCCCCAGAGGAAATTGGCATAATTGGAGAGCGATGCAAAAATCCAATCCTCAGAGAAACCGGCCACCGATAATACGACCGCTTTTGGGGACTCGTGTCGCGGAGGATGGACCCATCTGCCGTTATCCGACTTAACGAAAAAAGGCTGCATCACGGGCCAAGTGCGCTCGATAAAAGCCTTCATTGGAGCATTCATTGTCCAATGGAAGAGGGGCGTGGCGTAGATGCAAAGGTCTGAGGCCAGCCACTTGGGATAGAGTTCCCGGCTCATATCGTCCTGGATGATGCATTGGCCGGGTGTTATGGTATCGCAGGAGAAGCAGCCCATGCAGTAATTGATTTCCTTTTCCCGCAGGTTTACGACCTCGACCTCGGCTCCGGCATCACGCATTCCTTTGACTAAATGGGTAAGCATAAGCTCGGTTCTGCTCTCGCCATCTTGGCGCAGGCTGCTGTTTAGGGCTAAGACTTTCAATTGCATCTCCTCAATATCTCTTCATTTCTTCAGAGCTTCAAAAAGCGGTGGGAAGTTCATCTCTTTTGGATTCCTTTTCAGATCGATTTCTCCCATCCCTGACCGAAGTCGATCAGAGGTCGCACTTCTGTGACATCAAACGTGGCCAGCACCTTGATCATATCTGCCGCCTGCTCGCCCACAATCTTTGCCATCTGGCTTTTGTATGTATCAATCTTCGGCCCGGATGTGACGTATTCTCTCAATTTGAGATAAACTCTGATCCCTTTCCAATCGAGAATACTAGCCCCCGGCTCCATTATCATGAACATGGCATTTGGATTTTCTTGAAGGTTGGCGAAAGTTCGGCCCATAGCGAGTGCCACCAAGACTGTCGCCTCATCGATCATTTGAGGAGAGCCATAAACTGCACAGTCCACCATTCCGTCCTTGCTCGATGTGCTAATGACACCAAGCCTGGGCTGCTTGTTGAAGTATTCTGCCAATTTTCCAGACATAATTGTGCCACCTCCTGGAACGGAATGTGCAGCTTACTATTAAAGAGAAACGGGCCCTCATCTATCGCTTTGGCCGGAGATGCGGCCGAAAGGTGACAGAGGTATTCTCATCGAAATTGCTGCTGCAACAAGATGCCCTTCTTTTTTATGGAACTTCTTGACAATCGAAATCTTGATGATCAAGAGTTAAGTACTTGAGAAGTGCACCTAAGCGTCAATTGGTACAAAATTAGAGTATCTGGCTTCGTCTTGGGTGGTTCATGTCAGAAGATGGTCAAAAAAAGGTGATTATCTCCAAGGGATCTGTAACATTGGCCGAGATGGACTTTATCCAGCCTTCGAGAATCATAGATTTTTTCCCGGATGCAACGCTGGCCATTGATCTTAACGGCAAGGTGATTGCATGGAATAATGCCATGGCAGATCTGACCGGGATAAAAGCCCAAAACATCTTGGGAAAAGGGAATTATGAGTATGCTCTGCCGTTCTATAACTGCAGGCGCCCCATTCTGATTGACTTGGTCTTGAAGCCGGATGCAAAAATTGAATCCGAATATAGAAATCTGCAACGAAACGGCATTAGTATTAGTGGCGAAGCACAGATCTCTTCTTTTGGGCAGGGTGTGGCCTACACCTGGGGCAAAGCCGCTCCTCTTTACGATTCTTCGGGAAAGATCATAGGAGCAATAGAGTCGATACGCGATATAACGGAACGCAAGCAAATAGAGGAAGATCTGAGAAGAAGCAGGGAGAAATACCACAATATCTTTGAAAATTCCATAATGGGCATATATCAGAGCGTGCAAAGCGGCAGGTACCTGAGCGTCAACCCGGCTTTTGCGCGGCTCTTCGGGTATGACACTCCCGAGGAGCTGATTGGCTCTGTTACAGACATAGGCCGCCAGCTCTATACCAATCCCAGTGATAGAGAGCGAGCGATAAGGACGCTAAAGGAGCAAGGCTTCCTGGAAAGGTTCGAACTTGAGGTGCGGCGAAGAGACGGCGCCGCGTTTTGGATATCCATGAATACCATAATTGTCGAAGATGAGAACGGTATTCACTATGATGGAACCGTCGAAGATATCACTGAGCGCAAAAGGGCGGAAGAAAAGATACTTTTTCATGCATCTGTTTTGGACCAGGTCAATAATGCCGTTATTACAACGGATTTATGCGGGAATATAGTTTACTGGAATAAATTTGCTGAAAAACTCTGTCAATGGACTGCTAAAGAAGCGATGGGAAAAAATATCTCCGAGATAATCGCCCCAGAAAAAGTCCCGGAAAAACCGATCAAAATTATTCAAAAAATACTGGCCGAGATAAGGAAAGATGGCCATTATGAGGATGAGCTTTCCGCCAGCCGCAAGGACGGATCCGTTTTTCCTGCATCATGTACCTTTAGTGCTGTGACTAACATCAACTCTGAGACGATCGGATTGGTCGGTGTGTGCGTGGATATAACCGATCGTATAAAATCGGAAAAAGCGATTCAAAACAGAGATCTATTGCTTGGTGGTGTCGCCGTCGCCACAAACATCCTGCTAACGGAAAGGGATCTTGATTATGCCATAAACCAAACCCTCGAACTATTGGGATTGGCTACCGGCTCGGATCAGGTCTATCTCTTCGAATGCAATCGTTCCGGAGGCGCAGAATCTCTTGCAGACCTGCGATACGAATGGGCACAGGATAGCGCTGCCACTCTCAAAGGCAATTCGGACTTACAGGATAACGGTTTGCAGGAAGATGTCTTTCCAGACAATGAGTTCCGAAATGATGTTATCCGGGATGACGGCGCTCGGGATAGTTGTCTGCATGATGATATATGCAGTGCATCTATATGCCATCCATTGCCGCCTCGCTGGTACAAAGTGCTCTTGAAAGGGCATTCGATCAGAGGCCTGGCCGGGGAGTTCCCTGAATCCGAGAAAGCGATATTGCAGTCCCAGAACGTGAAATCGCTCCTGGTAATTCCCATCACGGTAGAAGGCCAGCTATGGGGTTTCATTCGGTTCGATGATTGTCATTCCGAGCGATCATGGACCGGCATCGATGGAGCTATCCTTCATGCCGCTGCATCATCCGTCGGTGGAGCCATAGCCAGGAGGCGTTTGGAGAATGAACTTACAAAAGCAAAAGAGAATGCGGAATTGGCGGCAAAGGCCAAATCAGATTTTCTGGCCAATATGAGCCATGAGATACGAACTCCGATGAATGCCGTCATAGGCTTGGCGGATCTCCTCATGGAAACTGATCTGACTGATA
Organism: Methanothrix sp.; assembly: GCA_003857025.1. Lineage (GTDB taxonomy): Archaea > Halobacteriota > Methanosarcinia > Methanotrichales > Methanotrichaceae > Methanothrix. Next base: position 7,161 of record RPOO01000016.1, on the reverse strand, counting down.
ACCAACGCAATTATTTGGAGATAATTCAAAGCAGTGGAGACTCGCTGCTATCTGTTATCAACGATATACTTGACTTTTCAAAGGTCGATAGCGGCAAGATGGAGCTGGAATCCCGGCCATTGGACCTGAGAGAGTGTGTCAAGAATTCGCTTAACCTCATGCGTCCCATAGCATCAAAGAAAAATCTAGAACTGAAATATGCATTCGATGAAGGCACTCCGGAGGCCATCATCGGCGATCCTATACGTATTCAACAAGTCTTGATCAATCTGCTCAGCAATGCGGTTAAATTTACCGAAAGAGGTGCCGTATCCGTCCATATTTCCGGCAAGAAGCTCGACGGCACATGCCACGAATTCAGCTTTTCCGTAAAAGACACCGGGATTGGCATCCCTGAAGATAAGATGAATCGTCTATTTCAGTCGTTCACCCAAGTTGACTCATCCACCACACGCAGATACGGGGGCACCGGCCTCGGTCTCGCCATAACCAAGAGACTTGTAGAAATGATGGGCGGGAAGATCTGGGTGGAGAGCAAATTAGGCAACGGCTCAACATTCTACTTCACAATTTCAGCCAATGCCGCCTTCCTCAAGCCTCCGAGCGAGATACGTGCAGATGAAACTAAACGGAGCGGCAATGGTAAGGTGCGAAGCCATCCTCTTCGGATATTGATTGCTGAAGATAATGCCGTTAATCGACTGGTAATCTCAAAAATGCTGACTAAGCTGGGCTATCAAGCCGATGCGGCAACTAACGGTAAAGAAGTCCTGCAATATTTGGAACTCAAGCAGTATGATGTAATTTTGATGGACGTCCAGATGCCGGAAATGGACGGATTTGAAGCGGCAAAGATCATTCGCAGGAGCTGGGTGCCGGAGGATCAGCCTAAGATCATTGCCATCACAGCCCATGCACTCGAAGGCGATCGAGAAAAGTGCATCCGGGCGGGCATGGATGACTATATCAGCAAGCCGGTAAAGCTGGAAGATCTTCGAGTCGTCTTGGAATCATACGGTCCGCTTCAGAAAACCGATTCGCGCCAACCATCCGCCGGAAAGTGAGCGCCGTCCTAGAAAGCGGCATCAGAATATGGGATGAGGATTTAATGGAATTTTTCCCGAGACGTTGCCCAATACTTTACCGGAGATTCTGCGGGCTTCCATTCGCTTGATTCTCAGCGAGATTCGCAACCAGATCCTCCGCTAGATCATCTGTTCGCTCCACTCTGCTCGTTTCCCTTTGCCTGATTCTCGGGCAGGAACATCTGCTCGGCTCCCATCAGTTGCTTCTCAGTTTGACACTACCCGTCATTCCCCTTTTCTTCGGAAAGGCTTTATCCATCCCTGTTGTAGTTGATGTCAATGACAAGAGCTACATTTTATCTGGCCGCCGGCGCTTTGCTGCTGGCAGTCGCCGCAGCCGCAATCATGCCGGCTGCAGCCGAGGACAACTCGACCAAAGTTCTTCTGGAGACAAACATGGGCAACATCACGCTGCAGCTTTACAGCGATATGCCAATCACCGTCGGCAATTTTGAGGCGCTGGTGGGAAAGGGCTTCTATGACGGCACGATCTTTCACAGGGTGATCGACGGCTTCATGATTCAGGGCGGCGACCCGGAGGGCACCGGCATGGGCGGGCCCGGATACAACATCAAGGATGAGTTCACCGATCACAACAAGAACGACCGCGGCACCATCGCTATGGCCAACTCCGGGGCGAACACGGGCGGCAGCCAGTTCTTCATCAACCTGGTGAACAACAACTACCTCGACACGATGCATCCCGCTTTTGGCAAAGTCATCGCCGGGATGGACGTGGTGGATGCCATCGGCAAAGTGAAGACCGATGAGAACGACAGGCCGCTAACAGAGGTAAAGATAATCCATGCCGGGATTATCAAATAAATTTTTGATTGAAAGGAGATGATTGATTTATGGCAGAAGACGCAACAAACGCAAGCGGAACCAAGGTTTTGCTCAAGACCAGCATGGGCGACGTCACACTGCAGCTTTACGAGGATATGCCTGTCACGGCAGGCAACTTCAAGAAGCTCGTGGAGAAGGGATTTTATGACGGAACCATCTTTCACCGCATCATCGACGGCTTCATGATCCAGGGCGGCGACCCCACGGGCACGGGGTGTGGCGGGCCAGGATATGCCATCAAGGATGAGTTCACCCGGAAGAACAAGAACAGCCGCGGCACCATCAGCATGGCCAATGCCGGACCGAACACGGGCGGCAGCCAGTTCTTCATCAACCTGGTGGACAACAACTACCTGGACAAAGCCCACCCGGTATTCGGCAAGGTCGTTGAGGGCCTGGATGTGATAGACGCTATGGGCAAGGTGACGACAAACGCATCGGACAAGCCGCAAAAAGATGTCAAGATACTGAGCGCTAAGGTAATCACCGGATAGCTAATATTTACTAAATAACCACAGATATCCAGATAACTTTTTTTAAAAATAGCTTTATTACTTTTTTTTCAACAAAATTATTTTGCCTTGAACATAGCAATAAATATTATCAGTACATTCAATAATCCATAATTGAATCGATTTGTATCAGTTCAAGAACGGAGTGCCTGGTGAATGCAGCCGATGGTTTTTCAGCCGATCAAAGATACTCGCGAGACCGCTATCTTTCCTTTTATTCGCAAGATTGACCTGATGTCCTCCAACTCTTACATCCTCTCCGCCCAAAATCAAATAGCTCTCATCGATCCTGGTGGTCTGGAGGAACAATCAGACCTATTGATTCGCGAGATAGCCTTGTTGCAGGACGAGAAACCCAGACCGACCGTGGTCTATCTTACTCATGTTCATATCGATCATTGGATTCAAGTCCATCACATGATGGCTTCATCCCCAATGAAGCGAACCTATGTTGCTGCGCAAGAGGTTGGGGCGCGGGCTCTGGAAAACGGGGACCGCGACCTGACTCTCGCCAGTTTGCTCGGCAAAAGTATAAAATGCGTCTGCGTTCCGCTAAAGCTGCTCTGTCAAGCCGAGCCGAATCATGCTTCGTCCGATCAAGCTTCGTCAAATCGACCTTCAACCAACCAGGTCTCGGCCTGCCCGGCCTCTTCAATTCAAAATTCCATCGATCTGGACGGGTGGAACTATGAATATACCGCCATAACCACCGAAATCCTGGACGGCCTTGTGCTGAAAAGCCAGACCGTTCCCCTGGGCGGAGGAGACACTCTGGAGATATTTCATACGCCGGGCCACAGTCCAGACAGCATCAGCCTGCGAGCGGGTTCGCTCCTCTTTTTGGGCGACCTCTTCTTCGCACCAAATCCCGGAACGGCAGGAGCTTATGGTTGGAACCGCCAGGATTTTATGAATTCTATTCTTAAAGTCATCTGGGTCCTGGAAAATAGACAGATCGACATCTGCTTCTCAGGCCATGGCAGGGCCATTGATGTCCAGACGGCAAAAAAGACGCTGGAGGTTTTATACTCAGATGCGGCAACGCTCGAAAATATTGAGGATATAACGCCGCAGTGGGCCAAGCGCACATCGGCCTTTGCCCAGGACCTCATGAACGAGCTGGAGCGGACCTTCACCATCATTGCCGGGCGTCTGGTCTACGTCTCTCACATGCTCTCGACTCTTGAAGAAGAAGGGGAAGCAAAAGAGATCGAGCAGCTGCTTGACATGCAGGTCATGGATGATCTGTTCTCGGAATTTCATGCATTTACCGCGCAGCTTCGTGCCGGAAGAAGGCTGGACATAGAGCTGGTCCACAAGACCGGCCAGGTGGTGGGAAAGCTGGACCGCATCGTTCAGAAGGAGAAGCTCAGTTCGTTCCTGGACAAGTCGCTGCTGAGCCGGGCCTGCAGACTGCTCTCCGACTACGCCATTATCTATCGGGGCTACCGTCCTCCATACTACGTATCCTATGTGAATGTCAACAAGCTTATCCGAGATATTTTGGCGCAGCTGTTGAAAAAGCCCTACGACGAGCAGGCCATAATGAATGCCGAGAGCGATGAGGACTACCGCAAGGCATTATCATATCGCATCGCCTACGTTAGCCTGTTCGATGATATTCGCTTCGTATTTGAACCTGGCAGGGAGGACATTTTTGCCCGCATGGACAGGGATCGCTTCAGCGATACGTTCGCGGATATTCTGGAGCGGTTTGCCGGCGGCGGAGCTAAAGAGATCCGGATAGCCGTCACACGGAATGACGCCTGGGTCACGATCCGGATGACGGCAAAGGGCGAGATGCCGTCTCATCCCCTGGCCCAAGCGACTCGCTTCCTGGAGAGAAGCCTGGCGCTATCCGGGGGGCTCCTGGAGATTTTATGCGAAGAGGAAGGCCCTGCTCTGGAAATTGAGCTGTCCGGTCTTGGAGAGGAGTGGCCCAGCTAGACTCTCGCTTGGGCAGCATCTTTCTTTGGCAGTAGCATTCTTTTTTTGGGCGGCATTGATTTTGGGCGGCATTGATTTTGGGCGGCATTGATATATCTCGCCGCGAGATATTATATTTATTAATTGTCAGGATGTGGCAGTCATGCTTAACGAAACAACCAGGACGAGGAGCGGCGATATGGCTCCGGAGCTTCAGGCCAAGGTGGACAAGCTGCTGGAGGAATTCATGGAGATTGTAGACGCAATGGTCGATGATCGACACCTGCAAAAGGGCATTGCTCGAAGCCAGCTGCCCAGCAGCATGGTGGCCATCATCGATCGAGAGCGTCTCACCATCCTGGCTCAATTTCGCGCATCGGACCGATTTGCCAGCTACTTCACCAACCCAAAGCTCGCCCTGACGCCCCAGCAAGCGGCCAACAGCGCCCAGTGGGAGTTTGGCTTCGTTGATGCCTTCATCATTCAGTTCCCGAAAAGCCTTCTCGATCACGATACAGCAGAGCGCAGAGCAGCATTGGAGAAGGTTGCGTCCGATCATATCGACTCGGAGTTCCTGCGGCTGGAGGGACTGCTCAGCCTTATGCGCACCCGGCCCATTTTTGGGACGGCCTCCTCGGCGCAAAATGCGAGATCCGCCCTTCTGCTCCTGCCGCAAGGCGAGGGCCGCGAGAAGAACCGCGATGCCATCTTGAGTGCAACGCTAAGTTGCGGCCTTTCCGCGGAAGAGACGACGGACATTCGCAACGGAAAGGCTGCCGTCCGCGAGATGTGGTCGGCCATAAACGAGACTGCCCTTATCATCGCCGACCTCACGGGAGCCGATCCCGCCGTCATGTACGGCCTCGGCATTGCACACACCGTCGGAAAACAGACCATACTGATCTATCCGCAAGGCTCAAGATACCTGACTGATATTCCAAAGGTCGGTAGAATTGAGTATGAAGAAAGCGATGTCGATAGGACTGGGCTCGAAGAGCGACTGAGCGATATGGTAAGATCGATGCTGCAGCCGGTGGCCGAGGATTAAGCCGCAGGACGGGCAAATGGATTTCAGAAAAGGATTCTCGAATGGGGCCCCGGACTGGAATCCGGGCAGTCGGTGCGGCCTATAATGTTATATACGTCCTCTATTTATACGAAGCTCGGGCTCCGAATTCAGGTCTCCTAGCAACGCTTGACCCAAGGAGGGGAAAAGAGGTTGAAAAAGATAAAGCTGGCCATCGCAGGCTTGGGAAACTGCGCAAGCTCTCTCATTCAGGGAATTGAATATTACAAACAGGTTGACGAAAAGGACTGCATCGGACTCATGCACTATGAGGTCGACGGCTATAGAGCCAGCGATATAGATGTCGTAGCAGCCTTTGATATTGATGCGCGGAAGGTGGGCCAAGATGTAGGCCAGGCCATCTTTGCACCGCCCAACTGCACCAAGGTTTTCTATCCCGACGTTCCCCTAAAAGGTGTCGAGGTCAAGATGGGGCCTGTTCTGGACGGCGTTGCGCCCCACATGTTGAACTATCCCGAGGACAAGAGGTTCGTAGTAGCCGATGTCAAGCCGGTGGACGTTCGCCGCGAGCTGGAAGCATCGGGTGCCGACGTTCTGGTGAACTACATGCCGGTCGGGTCCGAGCAAGCTACGCGCTTCTATGCCCAGGCGGCACTGGACGCAGGAGTAGGATTCGTAAATTGCATGCCGGTATTCATCGCGTCCAACCCCGAATGGGCCAAGAAGTTTCAAGATAAAGGCGTTCCAATCGTCGGCGACGACATCAAGTCTCAGATCGGCGCGACCATCGTCCACCGTGCGCTCACTCAGCTCTTCCAGGACAGAGCCTGCATCATGGACAGAACCTATCAGCTCAACATTGGCGGGAACACCGACTTCTTGAATATGCTCAATCGCGAGAGGCTCAAGTCCAAGAAGATCTCCAAGACAGAAGCCGTGCAATCGATCCTCGATACTCCGCTCAGCGATGATAACATTCACATCGGTCCGTCGGATTACGTGCCCTGGCAAAAGGATAACAAGGTCTGCTTCCTGCGCATGGAAGGAAGGATCTTTGGAGATGTCCCGATTAATCTGGAACTCCGCCTCTCTGTCGAGGATTCGCCCAACAGCGGCGGCAGCTCCATCGATGCCATAAGGATCTGCAAACTGGCCAAGGACAGAAAGATCGGCGGACCGCTCCTGGCCATCTCGGCCTACACCATGAAGCACCCGCCTGTGCAGTATCCCGATGAAGTTGCCAAGGAAATGGTAGACAATTTCATTCTCGGCAAGGCTTGAGTTAGAATTTGTGCCACGAGGATTGGACGGCGACAGAAGCGCATGGTTCGGTTCAATCCTCATGCCGCTAAGACCTCGCGAATTCGTCGCGTCAGGCGGCTCACAAGCATTTTTCTCCAGTCACAGTGAATTGTTTTTGTGCGATTTTGGTGCAATAATGGTGCAGTGCCGCCAGGTTAACGTAATGCTTGTAAGTGTCGCTCATTCGCTCTTTTTGCAGCGGCGTCAGTTCCCTGATCTGTCTGGCAGGCACGCCCGCCCAGAGGGTTCCCGGCGGAACATTCGTCTCTTCCAATATCAGTGCCCCCGCCGCGATCAAAGCGCCTTCGCCGATGGTGGCGCGGCTGAGAACCGTGGCCCCAATGCCAATCATGGCGTCATCATCTACCACCGCGGCATGAACTGTCGCCCTGTGGCCAAGCGTCACCCGGTCGCCCAGGATGCAGGGGTGGCCCGGCTCGATGTGAAGTATTGAACCATCCTG
>RPOO01000015.1 GCA_003857025.1 Methanothrix sp. | reverse complement strand
TCAGATCTGCATATGATAGATCTGCCTCGATCAATTCCGCATCTGACAGATCCGTCTCTCTCAGTCTCGCTCGGCTTAAGTTTGTGTCGACGAGCCGTGACGACCTCAAAAGAGCATGCAAAAGATCGGAATTTGCAAGATTTGCGCGAGATAGATCGGAGTCGCTCAGATGAGCACCGCTCAAATTGATTCCGGTTAGAATTTTATTGCTGAGATTGGTCTGGTTATGGACCTCGATTGTCGTATCGCCATCGTAGGCATATGCCCCAAAACTCGATAAGATCATACATATGCTAAAAAATATGCAAAAAAGAACCATATTATCAATGTCAGTGGGCCGATAGAATGTCATTGGGGAACAATCCTTGCACTCAAGTCATCGCTCAAGATCGCGCCATCGAGATTTATATCTCCATTGGCGCTGCCGGAGGCAATTTGATCCAAGGTGACGCTATCGCATTGCATCTTCGCCAGGTTGGCGCTCTTTAAATTGACGTCTCTCATGTCCACATTTTTTAGGCTTGCTCCCGTGAGATCCGCGCCCGTTAAATTCACGTGCACCAATCTGCACTCGTCAAGGGTCACGCCCTGAAGCTTTGCCTTGCTCAAATCGACATTTATGAACACTGCGTCCCTGATGGAATTCATCCTGAGATCGGCCTCGCGCATATATGTCCCGTCTAATTTTATATCGCTCAAATTGGCACCCTTCAAGTCGGCCCGGTTGAGGTTTGCTCTTTCCAGGATAGAGTTTGTGTAGCTCGCTCTTTGTAGCGACGCTCCGGTAAGATTTGCGCCAGTAAGATCGGAATAGTCGAGGTTGGCGTCATTCAGGTTTGCTTCTCCGAGGTCTGCCCACATCATGCGTGTTCTGGCGAGGTCTGAGCCGCCAAGATCCGCACCTCTGAGGTCGGCTCCAGAGAACTCGGCTCTGGTAAATACGCCATTGTAAAGATAACTGCCACTCAAGTTTGCATAGTTTAGACGGGCACCTTGCATATTCGCATTCACCAGGGACGCTCCACTGATGTCGATGCCGTTCATGTCGGCATTTACAAGCCTTGCGCCTGTGAGGTCTGCACCCCTCAGGTCTGCATCCTCCATTATCATACCTGTGCAGTCCGCACCACTGAGATTTGAGCCATGCATATTGATTTCGGACAATTTAGCATCTTTGAGATTTGCACCGCTCAAATCCGTCCCCGATAGATTTGCATTGCTGATAATCGCGAAAGCTAGATTTGCATTGCTTAGCTTTGCTCCAAGAAGTGTCGAGTTGACAATATTGCATCTTCTCAGATCTGCTCCGGCCAATGCAGCAAAGCCAAGATCCGAATCAATAATTTCTGCTGCGACCAGGGCCGTTCCTGTCAAATTGGATCTCTGGAGGATCGTTTTATTTACGTAGGCCTTTGTTAGGTCTGCTTTTTCAAATGTCATGCCTGTGCAGTCCGCACCCTCGAGATTTGAGCCGCTCATATTGGTCTCGAACAGTATCGCATCTCTGAGAATTGAGCCACTCAAATCGGTCTTTGCTAGATTCGCGTTGCTGATAATCGCAAGAACCAGATTCGCATTGCACAGTTTCGCTCCTTGAAGCGTCGAATTGACAATGCTACATCTACTGAGATCCGCCCCGGCCAATGCAGCCGATCCAAGGTCTGAATTTATAATTTCTGCGGCTACTAAAGCAGTTCCTGTCAAATTAGACCTTTGCAGGATTGTTTTGTTTATGTGAGACCTTTTAAGATCAGCGTATGATAAATTAGCCTCTATTAATTCGCAGCCGATCAATTCCGCTCCGGATAGATCCGTTTCTCTCAGGCTCGCGCGGCTCAAGTTTGTGCCGACGAGCCGGGAGGACTTCAACAGAGCGCGCGAAAGGTTGGAATTGGCAAGATTTGCATAAGACAAGTCAGAGTAACTCAGGTGAGCACCACCCAAATTGATGCCGGTCAGAATTTTATAGCTGAGGTTGGTCTGATTGTGAACATCTATGGTCGTATTTACGTCGGTGGCATATGCCCCAAGGCTCGATAATACTATGCATATGAACAAAAGAATTACGCCATCAATGGGCGTTTTTCTCCTGCTGTTCGTCCTACCAATCATCGCTTTTCGCATTATTTCCTCAATTCAGGCAAAATCAACCATGTCTATTAATCTAAATGAACTTTCAGCAATAAATACCTTTACTCTTTCCCATGATTCATAAATGGTGGATGGCCCTAGCGTCGGTTTTTTCCTTGTTTAATCAATATATTATTCTTAAGACAAGAAAACCGCGCGGGCAACTTTCTCTTCAGCACTAGATTTACTGCATTGATGTATCTTTGCATTTGCCGGCGAATTCATGGATGAATTGGAAGAATCTCTATTTTGGAAGGGATTGGCCTGATATACTCATAATTAATGACAAATTTCTTAAAACCACCAGCAAACCGACCTCGATAAAAAAGCAATTAAGTTCAAATCAGCCGAATGGACCGCGGCTCCTTGGCATGAGGTAGAAAGCCTTCATTGGGGCGCAATCCTTGTCCTCAAATCATCGCTCAAGATTGCGCATCATCGAGATTTATATCCTCTTTTACGCTGCAGGCGGCCATTTGTTCTAAGGTGGCATTATCGCATTTGATCTTCGTCAGAATGGCGCCCTTTAAATTGACATCTCTCATTTCCATATTTTTTAGACTTGCTCCCGTTAGGTCTGCACCTGTCAAGTTCACATGCAACAATCTGCATCCGTCAAGGGTTACTCCCTGGAGCTTTGCCTCGCTCAAATCGACATTCACAAAATCTGTGTCACAGAACGAATTCATCCTCAGATCGGCCTCGCGCATATACGTTCCGTCTAATTTTATGTTGCTCAAATTGGCGCCCTTCAGGTCGGCCCGGCAGAGGTTCGTCCTTTCCAGAACCGTGTTCGCATAGCTCACTCTTTGTAGCGTCGCTCCTGTAAGATTTGCGCCCGTAAGATCGGAATAGTCGAGGTTGGCGTCATTCAGATTTGCTCCTCCGAGGTCTGCCCACATCATGCGTGTTCTGGCGAGGTCTGAGCCGCCGAGGTCCGCACCCCTCAGGTCGGCCCCGGAGAACTCGGCTCTGGTAAATACACCATTGTAAAGATAGCTGCCACTCAGGTTTGCGTAGTTCAGACGCGTTCCTTGCATATTGGCATTTATCAGATATGCGCCAATGATATCGATGCCGTTCATGTTGGCATTCGCGAACCTTGTTTGCGTGAGGTCTGCGCCCTTCAGGTTTATATCCTCCATTATTATGCCGGTGCAGTCCGCATCTCTGAGATTGCGCCGCTCATATTGATCTTTGACAGCTTAGCATCTTTGAGATTTGCAGCGCTCAAATTGGTCCTTGATAGATTTGTGTTGCTGATAACCGCAAGAGCGAGATTCGCATTGCATAGTTTTGCCCCAAGAAGCGTCGAATTGGCAATATTACATCTTCTAAGATCTGCGCCTGCAAATGCAGCAAAGCTTAGGTCCGAATCTACGATTTCAGCTCCAACCAGAGACGTTCCTGTCAAATTTGATCTCTTTAGTATTGTTTTATTCACATAAGCTCTTGTCAAGTCTGCATATAGCAGGCTCGCTTCGGTCAATTCGCAGCGGATTAATTCCGCTCCTGATAGGTCTGTTTTTCTCAGATTCGCACCGCTTAAATTCGTCCCTACGAGCCAAGACGACCTCAACAGAGCGCAGGAGAGGTTTGAGCTGGCAAGATTTGCATTTGACAGGTCGGATTGGCTGAGGTGAGCGCAGCTTAGATTAATGCCTGTTAATATTTTGTGGCTAAGATTGGTCTGATTGTGGACATCAGCGGCTGTAATGCTATCCGAGGCATAAGCTCCAAGGTTCGAGAAGATCAGGCATATGCAAAAAAGAATCACGCGATCAATCGGCATTTAATCCCAGCCCTTCAGCCTTCCAATCCATGCTTGCAGCATTGTGCCTTCAGTCTCCGCAAATTCAACAACACCCGGTACTTAAAATCTTAGCCTAAACTTGTGTTTCCATCGATAAATACCTTTACCAATCATTCTAGTAGGGCTAAGTAAGCTTCCAATATTCTCAACAGTGCCGAGAAAACTGGTCGCAGATTACTAAAAAGACATTGATGCAATTATCTCGCTCAATGCAATCGTGCATGAATATCTGAAAAAATGTCCCATCCAAAATTAAAAAACTACTGAGTTTAGACTATTAATTGTGGCATTATTAAATTTATGTCATCATGCTTTGGGAACGAGTACGGTGCGTAGTAATAATCAGTCATGTCCATTGTGCCGTAATAACTATCAACAGCCTGCCATGTATTCTCGGCCGCTTCATCCTTCACCAGTATCCATTCATGTCCCTGCCCTTTTGGATCATCCGGGTTGTACATGTACATTACGTTATACCCGAGGTCTGCATAGATCCTTCCCATTCTTTTCGATCCCTCAAAACACATTCCATAAGGTGTTATGGGAAATAGGGCCGCTTTGCGAACAACATTTGTGAATTCGCGATTGTTGGTCTTTGTGTAAGTCACTTCTTTCTTTATATCGAGACTGCCGGGGACTCTGATGAGATTTGGTGCATCATTGGATGATATGCCATCGTGGAGCTTGTCGATATTGGCGTTTTCACCGGTTTTGCCGGGTGGGATTAGGTATATGTCAGCCAGACCCGGGGAGGCTCCGTTTGGAACAAGGTACAGCTTCTTTCCCGGCACGTTCGCGATTACATAATTCTCATGAGGCGCTGCCTGGTAGCCGTGAGCCGTCAAGAAATCGGCCAGATCATCAGTTGTTATCTTTTGATCTTCATAACTTGACATAAGGTACCAGAGGTCTGTCGTCTCCTCTGCCTGGGGTGTGATGATCAATAGGACTCTCATGAGCACCATCACACCGATTATCCAAACAGGAAAGGACCTTGGACTCACATATCACTACACGAATCTAAATTAATTAAAGATTGCCATCCGATTAAGCGGCATGAAAACACCTGCTAATGGAGTAATTGTATCGCATAAGTGTGATGAGAATTTGAGATAAAATTTGAAAATAACAATAAGAAATTTGGAGATGATTGCAGCTTGATTGATGCCTGTCTATTTTACTATCAATTTACAAAATATAATAGAACTTTTATCGCAAAGATTAATAACGAGAGATGCCATCCATCAGGTTATTCGGCAGCTATGCTTTGCTTAGGCCGAAAAAGGATTGCGCCACGTCTCGCAACACGTCGGAATCCTTCAGTAGATTAACCGTGTTTGGCCATCGCTTCAACTTGTGTGTAAAAGTATTTATCATGGTATGGGAATAATCGATCATGAATTAGATGTAAAAGCATTTAGCGATTGGTAAATATTGCTACTATAGTTGAATGTCTGCTGTGGCCATACAATATGCTTTTGCGTCCCAAGAAAGATCCGGATCATGTGATACTCGAGTTGGAGCTGTGAAAAAATGTTGCACATAAGAATGAGGGGTATCAGCATCGTTCTATTGATGCTGCTTTTTAGCATTTCAATGACTTGTGGCCAGGACCAAAATGATACAACCGATCAGCAACAAGCCGATCTAACGAACACAATTAATAACCTTGAGCAAATGAGGCTTGTATTACTGGAGAAGCTTGTAGCCATAATCCCCGTAAAAGAACAATTTGCCCAAAATAAGGGAGATGCATCGTCCAACTGCAACCAGTTGGAACTCCCAAATGCATGCACCTACACATTTAAGGGTGGCCAGACTCTTGTTGAGGCGAAAGATTCAGGCAGCTATCTTCTGACGGACAGCTTCAAGGATAATACGACCCATTTGCAACTGGATACGGAGTATACCGTTTATAACAGGGCAGTATGTTATACGCTGATCGACGACCTATTGCAGGTCAGCTTAAAAGTATGCTACCCATGTGAAAATAACACCACAAGCATCGTCTGGCTGAATCAGACTGTCACCAATATCACTACGGGAGACACTCTGACCTGGACTGCCAATTGCTGCGGCAATATCACCAAGAGAACTTACTCAAAGATCCCCGGTAGGCCGTTTGAGCCTACAACGCCGACTACGACGCCTCCAACCGACGTCACGACACTAGATGAGTGTGCCATTACTGGGCAAACGGGGACAATAACTCCCATTACCGGCTAATGCTGGGGCATTTGATTATTATTTATTAATCTTTTTATTTTTTGATTGGTTCATCATTAGCTAAATATATCGCTTATGGCTAAGACACCGTCTATGCCTTCATACCAACGTGATGGAATTAAAAGAGATCAGTCACCTTTTAGAGCGCTCGGTTTTTGGAGGATGGCGACTCCAGCCATAGCCATAATTCTGATTATGGGCTCTTTTCTAAATTCGGCCTGCGCTATGGAGAACGCGAATGTTGCATCTTCAAAACAGATTAATGCCAGCTTAACTGAAGAGTATCGCGATTATGGAGTCGATCTCAATGGGGACGGCCTATTCGACGTTCTGGAGATCGAGACCAGTGTGGATGTAGAACGCTCTGGAGAGTACACGGTCAGTGGCTACCTGTATGATTTCGCGAACCGAAGAGTGGCCTGGTCTATGGACCATAAGAATTTAACTTCGGGCCGCAGCATAATGCGACTTGAATTCGACGGCAGAGCCATACAGCAGTATGGTTCGAGCGGCAAATTCATTCTTGGAAACCTTCTCCTATCATACGGCAGTTCCCGTACGGGAATGACTATCCTGCAGCAGATTCCCAGTGCTTATCAGACATCAGCATACAATTTTAGTCAGTTTGCCAGTCGCCTTCCTGATGAAAAGACTATTTCCGGTTCGGGGAATGGAGAGCTTCTGCTGACTGTTTCCATAAGAAAGATGCTTCCTGTTATATCTGGAAAGTACAGCCTGGATATAACCGGAATTCACATACCTCCGATCGCTTCAACATTCAATGTCACTGGTTCTAAATACGGATATGCTTATGATGCGGAAGGCACATATTTACCGAATAAGCCCAATAATTTTACAGTAACTGCCTCAAAAGTGAAAAACCTGAATATAGGATTGAAAAAGATCCAGGGCAGATATGACAATTCGAGCGCCGTTTGGCAAGGCAAGTCGATACGGGTGTGGGTGAGCCACCAGGCAGTTGCCGATGAAAATGGGATTGCCGTGCAGGATTCCGATCTCATTTCACCGGGAATTTATGATGCCAGAATCTTTGGAGATGCAGACAACGTATCTCAGGTAGATATCACGATGACTCTGATAAAAAAGATCTTCATCGACGGCAGGTTCCACCTGAGCATCAATACGACAGGTTTTCCGAGCGGCGAGTACTCGATAAATGCGCAGGCTCTGGACGGAGCCTTGAAGCTGGATGAATTGGACTTGGGAGGACTGTCGTTCAATAGCTGACGATCGTGTCCAACGGCCTCTCATCAGGCCAGAAAACTCAACCGAATTTTATATTTTAATAGTTTTTGCATCTCATTAAATATTTTGGCATAAAAAGGAGCAAACATTCTTATCATTCATCATCTTTAACCACAGGAGTTAATTACAGGGTCATTAAGAGGATTTCATGTGAAGCTTTTGCCTCGCGATCATTATTTATGGCTGGCATTACCAGTATTTCTAATAGTTGTAGCAGAGATGCTGATCTTTGCCGGGGAAATGAAAGCTGCAATGATCGTTCATGCCCTTAATGTGGTATTATTGGTCTCGATTTCTCTGTATAATGAAAATAAGATCTTCGCGATTTTGATGCTTCTGCCGCTATTTCGACTGCTCAATGCGGCCATGCCTGTTTTTTTCAATCTTACTCTTTATTCTTATCCTCTGGTTTACGCGCCCATGTTCTTTCCCATATATCTCATAATGAAAGAAGGGATTTTGAGCCGCTCTGAGGCCGGTATCACCTTTAAAGGCTTCTGGTTCTACCTGCCCCTGGCGGTCAGTCTGGGATTTGCCCTAGGTTGGGGCGAGTACGCTGTGCTGCGTCCGGGAATGCTGTTGCCGGCTCTTGACTTGAAGAGCATCATTATTCTCTGTATAACCATGATTTTCTTCGTTGGGGTAGTGGAAGAGTTCGTCTTTCGTTCCGCCTTGCAGACGATGCTAGAAGCGAGGCTCGGTCCGATTGCTGGCTTGCTGATATCAAGCATCATTTTCGGCATAATGCATAGTGGATATCGCTTGCCTCAGGAAATTGCATATGTATTCTTTGCGGGTTTGGTCTTTGGCCTCCTTTTTTGGCTGAGCAGGAGCTTGCCGGTTATTTCTCTCGCGCACGGATTCACCAATATTTCTCTATTTCTGGTGGCTCCCTTTGATCAAAGCATGCTGGTTTATTGCATTGGGGTGCCTGGGCTGATCTTCATATTATGCGCGGCCATATGCAAAAGAAAACCTCATCCTGGCGGCATTAATGGTGGCTCTGACGGCGGTTCTGAAAGCATATCCGAAGGCGGAAAGGCATAGAAGAGCTTTGTGAACCGATTGGTGATGAGTGGCTGCGAGAAAAGAATGCTGCTCTAAACAGAAAAAAGGCCGATGAACCTAAAGGACTGCCGGAAAAGATTTGTCGGGATCTAGCGGGTAATCCCCTCAATGATTTATTACATCCACTACTTTATAGCATACAATCAGGCAGAATGTTAGCACCATTGGAATTATGGCCAAGTTGAGCATAGTTGCCAGGCGTTTATTCCATAATGATGATGCCGAGAGGATCTCCGAAGCGCTAAGGAGGGCTATCAGGCAAACGACAGAAATTACGCTTACCTCCGAGACTCCCATCGTAGAGAATGTGCTGACAACTGAAGATGTCGTACTCAGAGTGCTGGTTGTGCTTAATGTACTGCTTACTGTGCTTAACATAGACGATAACATATGGGTCCCTCCAACAAAGATTGTATTATTAGCGGCTTCTTAGTTACTTGTCTGGATGGGGTATAAATATGTTGTCGATAACTTTTTGTCTTAATTTAACTAAGTATCATTCATTCTTATATCTCCTTCCGAAAAGTTTTAATTCTCCTGAAAAAAAGCCTGTTGAAATATTTGACGCTGAGGTTATCAGTGCTTGGTAGGATTGGGAGGGAAATGATGAGACTATATAATTTGTTTGTTGCATTTTTGGTATTCGCGGCATTGATTGAAATTGCCTGCTGCGATACGGATATCCAAACCAATTACATTTATAAAATGGAGCAAAGTGTGGATGGAAATGGATTCTTCCGATCCTCTCATGATATAATAACAGACGATCTTGCTCTGGACACTCGTGATCATGGCAGCGGAAAATATGTCGGTGATTCTGACTATACCGTACAAAATAAAGCGGATCAAAATTTAAACACGCTGGAATATATATTCAGAGTGGATCAGGCGATCGGCTTCAATAAGAGCACTGACTTTGTCTATGCTTTGAAGCGATTTGATCTGGGCAAGAGTTTTCACGCCACGATTCAATCCAAAGGACAGGAACAGACCTCCATGAAGAACTATGACGGCAGCAATGAAAGGAATCCCGGTGGAGTCTCTATGAATGCTCTGTTCAATAGGCTTGATGTCATTAGTGGCACGACTTCCGCCAAGCAGTATTACAGAAGCCTTTATGCAGATTATGGGGATCAGATAACCTATAATTCCACCGGATTCATCCGGCTTAATCTGGATTCGTCGTTCACCGGCAAGGGGCACATAGGAGTTCTGGACCTGAGCGGAGATCTTGACAATCCGAATATGTTGGATGAGGATTACTTAGGAACATTCGCGATAACCAAGAAAATGTCCGTGGAATTAAAGGATAATTGGAGGAAGCAGATTGACGATTATTGGCTGCCATGCTGTTCTGGCGGCTGGAGCGATCTGCGGCCCAGCGATACGAAATACTTGGGGTCAAGCACAAAAGGGGTTTTCGACTGCACCTGCTTTTCTGTAGCAGGGCAGAAATAAATGAGCTCAATTGTCTTGGATCTTGTTCCCCGATCTTATTTTTTATTATCGTATTCTGTTAATTAATCTAAAAACAATCTAAACGATTTAATTTTTTATTTGTTTTATATTTATGAATTTGATTTTATATCCTTATGCATACCATTTCTGTTGGTGCATCTAATCTAAGCAATGCTATTTTATTGAGAATTATCCGCCATTATAATTTTATATCCTCCAATTCTTCTTGCAATACCTTCAGCCGATTCATCATCTCCTGGCCTTTTTGAGTTGTTTTATAAATTGTAGGTTTTCCAGGCTTGGATTCGATGAGGCCGTTCTTGATTAGAATGTCCAGATAGGATCTGATGGTTGTAAAATTTGTATTTGCTCGATAGACTATTCTAGTAATATTCTCTCCATTTGCGCAAACGCTTAGGATCTCAGATATGATCTTGTCTCTGCTCCTTCTCACTCTCACTTCACCTCCCCCTCAATTATGTAAGTCTTTTCTTTATAGATTATTCTCTAAAGCTGATTCCAAAGCTCTTAAGTCTCTTCTCTCAAGTCTCTTTGAGGCTCTTTAACTCAAACTATATACCGATCCATTTTCTCAATTCTATTTCTACAAATATCTTCTTCTAACAGATATCTTTGCTAAGGCAAATAATTCCATATAAATGTATCTTAGTTTAAATTCTTAAATGTAATCTTTGTCTAGATCGCGGATTAAATCTGCAAAATCAGATTTGTCAATGAAGCCTTTTTACCGATATCCTGAACTTTTGGTCGTGCATTCGCTTGACCGAAAAACCGCAATTCATTGTTGGTAACGATGACTTCAAGAATTAGCTCAAAAGACTTTGGCTTCCCGATTGACCCTCGACATTTCAATTAATCCGTCACACGATCTAACGAGCCAGAATTGATTTTATCCTGGCATATATCCGGGGCTTCCTTTCCGCTGCAAAGTAGATGAGGTAAGCCAATCCAATGCATTCCGGTATCCAAATTCCGGGATTTTTTAAGCCGAGCATTAGCATCTCCAAATAGTCAAGCGGGCTTACATAGTGGGCAATAGGAAATGGTCCCAGCAGCGGCCAAAACAGAATCACTGGCGAGTTCCACATAGTGTCAAGTGCGAGATGAATGAACACACCGCCGCAAAGGGAGACGAGCCTGATGTCGCGCAGGAAGACGGCTAAGGCAGCGATCACGAACAGGAAGAGCAAAGTGTGCGCGAAGATTCTACCCATGCCGGGAGTGCCGAACAGAATAGTCCCTAGCGGCTTGTCGATGATGTCCGGAAGCATCGATCCGATGGCAAGGAACGTAAGGTCGGCTTTTTTGAAGGGGCGGGCAAAAAGCAAAGCTAAGCCCATGTGGGCGAAGAGAAGCATTTTTTGTAACTGAGGCTCAATTGGATATAAGCGTATCTTTTTGGCAGCTAATCTTTCAATTGTGATGGATTGGATCTGTACTGAATTATGCTATGATAATGCCGCTCAATTTAGGTACGAATTTGCAATTCCGAAACCTTTTAATTATAGATCATTTCTCCAAGGTGTTACTGATAATATAGCTAGGCCTGGTTACACAAGTGTTGAAATAAATAGATCTTTAATTAAGGAATTAAAGCTGATCGCTGAATTGATTCATGATAGGTGGCATCAGCTTATACGAGCGTTAGCTTTCTTCTGACAAATCTGCATTGTTTTAGAGATTGATTCTGGATAATCATGGCTAGATGTTCTTCCGCTTGATCTTATTATCATAGTCTATTATAATTGTGGAAAAATTCATGCGAGCGATTGTCGCTTTCTTACTGGCCTATAACGAGGAGGTCTCCGCAGGCAGCGTCGTCTTGCGCGCCCGCAAGTACGTGGTGACAGCGAAAGACGGCATCCTGGACCGCACCGCCGGGATGACGGAGCTGGCAGGTGCTGAGGTGATCTGCCACCCGCGAAACCGGGGTAAGGGCGCGGCGCTGGGTGGAACTACCTTCCAAATCCATTCTGAATCTAATTTCCAATTTATGGGGGGACGAATTTGACGACCATAGCAGCGATGCCTGCCTATAACGAAGAGCGTTCCATCGCCAAGATGGTCCTGGGGTGCAAGAAGCATGTTGATTGCGTGGTTGTTATAGACGACGGCAGCTCTGATGCTACTGCAGAGATAGCAGAGGCTATGGGGGCGTATGTTGTCCGGCATAAAGAGAATCTCGGCTATGGTGCGGCCTTAGAGAGCTGTTTTGAGACGGCAAGAACTCTGAATGCAGATAAAATGGTGATCATTGATTCTGATGGACAGCATGATCCTGCAGAGATCCCAAAGCTTCTCGATCCCCTTAGCTTCGGCTCGGATCTCGTCATCGGCTCCAGGTTCTGCAATGGAAATGGAAAGAATGTGCCTGCATACAGGAAGGTGGGCATGAAGGTGCTGGATGTAGCCACAAATGCTGCAGGCGGCATAAATGTCTCTGACAGTCAGAGCGGTTTTCGAGCCTATGGAAAGGAAGCCATAGAGAAGATAGTGATAAAAGAAAGTGATATGGCCGCCGGTTCGGAGATTCTGTTCCAGGCCAAGGATAACGACCTTTTCATAAAGGAGGTTCCTATAAGCGTCAGCTATGATGTTGAGCGGCCTTCTACTCAGAACCCTGTCAGGCACGGTGTGAAAGCACTGCTCAGGCTCCTGCACGATATGGAACTGAGAAGGCCTTTATATTATTTCACATTGCCTGGGCTGATTATGGCTGCAATTGGGATCGGCATGGGATTGGAGTTTCTGAGGACGTTTTATCACGGTGGGAGCCTGTCCTTCGGTCCGACGCTACTGATGATAATGCTGACGCTTGTAGGGTCGTTCATGGCCCTGACAGGGATAGTGCTTCACACTTTGGCGAGGCTGATTGTTGAATCGAGGAGAGATATCGAGAGCATAATTGGAAGATTAAGCCATGAGCATAGCGATCGTACTGGGAACAAGACCAGAGATAATTAAGATGGCTCCGATGATCCGGGAATGCCAACGCAGGGGACAGGACTTTTTTGTGCTTCATACCGGGCAGCATTACTCTTATGAAATGGATAAGGTATTCTTCACACAGCTGGAACTTCCACAGCCGCATTATAATTTGGATGTAGGCTCCGGAAGCCATGCTGAGCAGACCGGCAAAATAATGTCCGGAATCGAGAAGATTCTGATTAAAGAAGATCCAGACATTGTGCTTGTCCAGGGTGATACTAACACCGTTATGGCTGGTGCGCTTGCGGCTTCGAAACTGCATATTGAGGTTGGACACATCGAAGCAGGACTTCGAAGCTTTGATCGAAATATGCCTGAAGAGATCAACCGCGTAGTTGCAGATCATATCTCTGATTATCTATTTGCGCCCACGGAGACGGCTAAAAGTCATCTGCTGAAGGAAGGAATTGATGACGCAAAGATCTCCATTACAGGAAATACCATCGTGGATTCAGTATACCAAAGTCGGGATATTGCAGAGCGGAAGATAAATGCATTAACGGATTTGGGCATTAAGCCCAAAGAGTACTTCCTGGTAACAGCTCATAGGGCGGAAAATGTTGATGATAGAGCCAGATTAAAGGAAATCATCAAAGGACTGGAGCTGATAAATAAGGAATATTCCTTGCCAGTCATATTTCCGATGCATCCCAGGACCAAAAAGATGATTCAAGTGTTTGGTATAGAGTTCGACGGCATCAGGGCCATAGACCCAGTGGGCTTCCTGGAGTTCCTTCAGCTTGAGGCCAATGCTAAGCTGGCGCTAACGGACTCCGGAGGAGTTCAGGAGGAGACTTGTATCTTGGGCGTTCCCTGTGTCACACTTAGAGACAACACGGAGAGACCGGAGACTCTAGAAGCGAAATCAAATCTACTTGCAGGCGCTAATTCTGCCGAGATTCTTAAGGGAACTAAACACATGTTGCAGCAGGGCAACGGATGGAAAAATCCATTTGGAAACGGAAATGCGAGTAAATGCATTCTTGACTTTATTGCTATAACCTGATTTTCTTAATCATTCCATTGAGGTTGTTTAATGGTTAAGGCAAAAATATTGGTAACTGGGGGAACAGGCTTCATTGGTACCAATCTCGTTAATGAACTCAAGAGTAGAGACCATGAAGTAATTGCCTTAGATCTCTATAATACTGATAGAGAGAACTACATAAGGGCGGATGTCAGAAACTATCGCCAGCTTGAACGAGTATTTGATAAGCAAAAGTTTGATTACGTTTACCATCTGGCTGCTGAATATGGCCGGTGGAACGGCGAAGATTATTATGAAAACCTATGGCAGACGAATGTAATGGGTACAAAGCATATTCTTAGGCTGCAGGAAAAACTAAAGTTTAAGATGATCTTCTTCTCCAGCGCTGAAGTGTATGGGGATTACGAGGGCGTCATGTCTGAAGACGTTATGATCAACAATCCCATTAAAGATACCTACCAGATGAATGATTATGCCATAACCAAGTGGTCGGGAGAGTTGATGTGCATAAACTCGGCCAAGATGTTTAACACGGAGACCGTCAGAGTCCGACCGGTAAATTGCTACGGTCCTCATGAGCATTACAATCCTTACCGGGGATTTATTCCTAAATTCATTTATCATGCTCTTTTCAATAAGCCCTATACCGTTTTCAATGGCCACAAGAGGATAATAGATTTCGTCGGTGACACGGTTGGAACGTTCGCCAATATAATTGATTATTTCATCCCCGGCGAGGTCTACAACGTGGGTGGAAAACAGGAGTGGGAACGAGAGATCAAGGAATATTCCGATCTTATCTTGAACGCAGTCGGAAGGGACGATTCTTTGGTAACTTACAAGGATGCAGAGCCATTCACAACAAAGATAAAGACTATGGACTTCTCTAAGTCCATCCGGGATCTGAAACATGATCCAAGAGTGCCGCCAGAAGAAGGAATCAAACGCACCGTCGAGTGGATGAAATGGTTCTACAGAATAAATGAGTGAGCGGGGAAAATGAAATGGAAGACCTCTATTCAGATTATGATGGAAAGACTATACTTGTAACCGGCGGAGCGGGAGCAATAGGCGGGAACCTTTGCCGGAAGCTCTCAGAGCTAAATGCCGAAAAGGTAATCATATTGGATGACCTCTCCTCATCTTATAAGTGGAATATTCCCCAGGCCAAGAACATCATGTTCGTAAAGGGCAGCGTCCTGGATGATGAGATGCTTAAGAGAGTCTTCAAGGAGAAGCCGAATTACGTCTTCCATCTGGCGGCTCACTTCGCCAACCAGAACTCAGTAGATAATCCAGAAACTGACCTGATGGTAAATGGCATGGGGATTCTAAAAGTGCTGGAATATGCCCAGCTCGTAGATATCGAGCGCTTCGTTTACTCCTCCTCGGGCTGCGGTGTCTACGGCTTGGATTCAAAGATGCCATTTGAGGAGCATGATACATCTATAAGTCTGCACACACCGTATCAGGTTACTAAGCTCATCGGGGAGCTGTATACCAACTATTTCCACAACCTATACAAAATGCCCATTGTCAACGCCAGGTTCTTCAACGTATTCGGCCCTGGAGAGGTGCCGGGGATATATCGGAATGTGATTCCAAACTTCTTCTACTGGGCAATGAACGGGCAGGCGTTGCCGATAACTGGCGACGGCACGGAGACAAGGGACTGGACATATGTGGACGATATAATAAGCGGACTGTTGGCGATGGGCGTTAAGGAAGAGGCGATCGGAGAAGCTTTCAACCTCGGGTCCGCGAAAGAGCACAGGGTCATTGATATGGCCAATATGGTAAACGAGCTGACCGGAAATGATGCCGGAATTAGATTTGCCGAGAGAAGAAACTGGGATGTCAAGTGCAGGCTTTTGTCTTCTGTGGAGAAAGCCCAAAATGTTTTAGGCTACAAGCCGAGCATGCAGTTTGAGGAGGGTTTGAAGAGCGTGCAACAGTGGTTCGATGGAAATTGGATAGATATACAGAAGTGTGCCGAGTTTTAGGATATTATTATCAGATCTAAAATCAGGATGATAATGAAGCTTCTTTTGGTTGTTGCTTACTTCGTGCCGGAGATCGGGAGCGCGGCCCACATCTACTTCGATCTGGCTAAGGCGTTTGTGAGGAGGGGGCACGAGGTGCACGTGATCACCTCGTATCCAAGGGAGTTCAATCTCAGCAAGGACGACTGCGGCAGGGCATTCCTCCTTGACGAGATCATTGAAGGAGTCTCCGTTCACAGGTGCAGGCATATGACCCTGAGAGATAACATGGCCGTGCGAGGTATGGAGCATTTCCTGCTGCCTTACTACTATTTTAGGGCTTATCAGAAATTGAATATAAAGTTTGATGCATGCCTTATATACATCCCACCGCTTCCTCTCTACTATTTTGCAAGGGCTATAAAGAAGTTCTATGGAACGCCTTCGGTGCTGAACTACCAGGATTTTCATCCACAGGAGCTTACCGATGTCGGGCTCCTAAAGAACAGACTCTTGATTAAGATTATGGAGCACATCGAGCGTCAATCGTATAGAAATGCAGACTTCATCACGGTGTTATCCGGGGGTGGTGTAAATTATGTTTCCAGCCGGAGCGGACACCTTTCCAAAGTCGAACATATTTATAACGGTTGCTTTATTCCTGATTCTAATGAGCATTCTAAAAGGCACGACTTCAAAAAAATAGAGGGCATTGAGGATAAGATCCTCATAACTTATGCCGGCATTTTGTCTCCTTTTCAGGGTCTTGACAATATTCTCAATGCCGCAAAGGAGATGAGGGGGCATAATGATCTGATTTTCTATATAGTTGGAGATGGCCTGATTAAGGATCATTTGGCACATAGGATAAGGAATGAGGGTATCTCCAACGTCAGGTTATTGCCTTTACAGCCGCGGGATGAGTACTTTAATATAATCAATTCTTCGGATATATCGCTTGTTTCTCTGGATGAGCGGATGATGGCGCCTTGCCTGCCAGGCAAATTGATCAATTTAACATTGGCAAATCAACCTATCGTAGCAATGGTACCAGATAACAGCGAAACTGCCCATTTTATAAAAAGATCTCGCTGTGGATTGGTGGTGAATCCCAGTGATGCTATTGAATTAAAAAACGCTATCTTAAAGCTTAAATCAGATCCTTATTCCATGAAAAAGCTCGGTGATAATGGGAGGGCCTTTGCATGCAAGAATATGGACTTAAAGAAAAGCGTGATCCGCTACGAGAATGTCTTTCAATTACTTTCTAAGAGAGGCATATAACTTCCTTTCTCTATTCGATCAGGTTCCAAAGGATTCTAATATGAATGTTCTACAAGTTATTCCTTATTTTACTCCAAAGAGAGGGGGAGATGTGAATGTATGCTACAATATTTCCAAGCACCTATCTATGTTAGGACATAAAGTCACTATTGCCACAACTGACTTTGAATTCGATGAGAATTACGCGCAAGAGCTTGTGAAATTAGGGATCGCCATAATACCGTTTCATTGCATATTTAATTTTAAGCTATTTTTGATCACTCCCCAGATGAATGGTTGGCTACATACACATGTTTCCTCGTTTGATGTGATCCATCTTCATGCATTCAGGTGCTATCAAAACATCCTAGTGCACTCTTTTTCAAAGGATACAGGAGTTCCCTATATCTTGCAGGCCAACGGTTCTGTACTCAGGCTTTCTGAAAAACAAAATATGAAACGAATATATGACCATTTATGGGGCGATAATCTCCTCAGAGATGCCAACGGAATAATTGCCGTTTCGAAGGCTGAAATAGGGCAGTATAGAAAGAATGGAGTGTGCCTGGACAAGGTAAATTTGATCCCTAATGGCATACATGCGGAAAGTCTCCTTAATCCTGATAAGCCAGCCTTTTTCAGGTCGAAGGCAGGAATTCAAAATGATTGCAGAATCATTCTGTACCTTGGAAGGTTGCATAAAAGGAAGCGTATTGATCTGCTAATCAAAGCTTTCAGCGAAATATCTAAAATACATAACGATGTTATGCTGGTCGTTGCCGGCGAGGATTTTGGTCAGAAAGCGGAGTTAGAGAGATTAACAATGGAATTGAATTTGACAGATCTGGTCAGGTTTGTGGGCTATGTAGAAGATGCCTTTGAAGCCTACCAAGATGCTGAAGTATTAGTGTATCCTGCTGTTCATGAGATCTTTGGATTGATTCCCTTTGAAGCCCTTCTATCAGGAACAATCTCCGTTGTGTCCGATGACTGCGGTTGTGGCGAATTCATTAAAGAAGCTGATTGTGGATATATCGCCAAATCTGGTGATGTCGAGGATTTTAAGAGAAAAATCCTTGAAGCGTTAGAAAATCCCGATAAAAATCAGCTTATGATAAGGAGTGGCATAAATTATATATCAAATAATTTGACATGGGACGCTGTTACTAAGAAAATAGCAGATGTTTATGCGGATGTCATCTTATAATGAGGATTAGCTTATTTGGCGATTTCTCTGAGAATCTCGATGAAGGCCTGAAGAACATAGCTCATTATACCGCAGAAAGTCTCTCGGCAATCGAGGAAATCAATCTTCAGAAAATCGATATAAAGAGATTAATGGATTTGGATTTGATAAAGAGCATTAGGGCATACGATCCTGATGTGATCCATTACATACCGGGTCCAACAAACAAAAGCCTGTTCTTATTAAAATGTATTAAAACATATCTTGGGAAGCGCCCAAAGATAGTATTATCTTGTTCGTATCCTGTTTTCGATGATAAGCTCCTAAATTGGCTTCATTTTAAGCCGGACCTTGCTTTCGCTCAATCAAGATATTTTAAGAAAAGAATGGATGCACTTGGAATCGCTTCCTGTCTATTGCCAAATGGAGTCGATACAGATAAATTTGCCCCTATTTCATCGGTTTCCAAAGTAGCATTGCGCAAGAGGTACGGCCTCAAAGAAGATCTGTTTACCATACTTCATGTCGGGCACCTCATGGACAAGCGCAATCTAGGTGTTTTAGCAAGGTTATCTAAAAAATTCCAGGTAATCTTCGTAGCCAGTGACTATATCACCATCGATCCTATCTGGTTAAAAATCCTGGAGGACGCAGGATGCATAATCTTCCGGGGCTATAATCCTCGAATAGAGGAATTTTATCAATTATCGGATTGCTATATCTTCCCGGTTAAACCTGGTGATAGTATTTGTTGCCCTTTATCCGTGATGGAGGCCATGTCGTGCAATTTGCCAGTAATTACGACAAATTTTGAAGGCATAAGCACATTCTTCTCCGAAGGAAATGGGTTGACGTTTTTCAAGAAAGATGAAGATGTAATTAAGGCAATAGATAGATTAAATCAAGATAAAACATCCGCTTGCACGCGTAGTTCAGTTAGCAAGTACTCCTGGAAGAATAATGCTTTGAAGATTTCGCACGCCTATCGTGCCCTTCTCTATGACTAAGATGGTGACCTATGATTAAAAGCGCTTGCCAATTCATATGCATAATTGGAATTGACGGCTCTGGCAAGACAACTATGGCAAAAGAGATTGCAGACCTCCTGAAGGAACGAGGTGTCTCTGCCCAATATGTATATGCAAGGTTCCAATTGATCCTAACGAAACCGGTAGTATTCCTTGCGAATAAAATTTTCCTGAGAGATAAAAAAATCAGAACTGAATATTCTATTCGCACGAATGACAAAAAAACCTTAATAAAAAAGAACCGAAAATTAGCCACTGTTTATCGTTTCTTATTGCTAACCGACTATCTGTTACAGTTAGCTATAAAAATAAAATTGCCACTATTAACTGGTAAGACCATTGTTTGCGATAGATATGTGTACGATACCGTGTTGACGGATTTTGCAATAGACATGGGGCTATCAAAAGATGAATGCCTGCAACTGATCAATAAGTGCTTCAGATTTGTGCCTAAGCCTTCTGTTGTTTTTTTAGTAGATGCGAGTGAAGAGGTCGCCTATAAAAGAAAGAACGATATTCCTTCTATCGATTATCTAAAAGATCGCAGATCCTTATACTTGGGAATCGCAGATGCCTGCGGTATAATTGTATTGAATGGAAATCAGGCTCCTGAGGAAGTGTTCAGTGAATGCATGCGAAGGTTGGAAAATGAGTTTGCCATTTGATTTGGTTTCCTTCTTGGGATCTCCTTTTGAAGGTAGCCCAAGTCAAAGAATTGGGGCTTCAAAAGAAGATATAATCAAGATGTACGAAATAGCCTTCAAGAATAAAGTAGGACTGTTCTTTCTCGATAAGCTAAAAGATGCAGAAAAACTTCCTCCGGAATTGGAAGGTCAGTACAGGTTAGGGTTAGATCGGCATTTGGAAACTATGCAAACTGCGGTTTCCTTAACCTCGTCATTGAGTGCAACCACCAGAGATTTTGCGATATTTAAATTTTTAAAACCCTTCCCACATACTCCCAGCGATGTGGATGCTCTAATCTTTCCTTCTCAGGGCGAATACACCAAGATCGTTAATCACCTGTTGGATCATGGATACTTTAAGATAGGCGCATGCCCAAGCCAGACTGTAGTTTATGACCTCCGTGGAGGCTATGAAGGGATGGATAAGAGAACTGTTGGTGGAAAGGAGGGCGGCAAGTATTACATAGATTTATATAATAACGTCAGTGCGAGCCATGTTATTTATGTCAATAAAGAAACTCTGGCCGATCAAATAATAACGGTGAATCCTGGCAAGGGCAGCATTCAAACCTTGAGTCCGGTAGCCGATCTGGTCGTAATCCTGGCACATTCGATAATACCCGAAGAATTGTTTACTTTAAATGATTATTATACAACGTTGTATTATTTGGATCTAATGAGCAAATCTGACCTCGATAGGCTTTATAATCTGTTTGCCCAAAATTGTATTTTGAAGTGCGGCAAGCTATCGCTGAGCTTAGTTGGCAAAATTCATCAGCAAGTTCATGGATTCATACCCGATAAACTTGATTACATTCTCCAAAATTTCTATGTAAATGAAAAGGAGCTATTAAATATCAACATAAAATCTTTGCCTTACAGATATAGTATTTCCGCGCTTCTTTGGGTTTTGGCTGAGCGCATGAAGGAAAGAAAGGGCCTGCAGAGCATAGCCACCCAGGCGGTTTGCACAGCAAATCCAAGGATGGCAAAATGGGTTATATACAATCTAATCTTCAGGCGGATGAGGGAAACATATTGATTATCGGCTGTTATCTATGAATAATCTAAAATTGGGAATCCTGCAAAAAGAGACACTATATCTAAAGTTAGGTCTCTCCGTCTGTTTCCTTTTAACTTTGTTGAGTCTAATTATCATAGAAAGGTCTCCTGCAAAAGGCTATGAAATTTCTATATATTCAAATACACCTGTTTTGGTATGGATTTCGTTGATTTTCGGCGAGTCGATAGGAATTGCTGTTATTATCTATTCTTCATTCAAAAAAATTAAGGGTAATTGGTGGATTATAGGTTTTTTCTTAATAATTCTAGACAATTTCATTTTTATTTCGCTTGCAGGATTAAGGGGCTATATCTATTATGCCGGTTCTGATTCCTTTTTCCATATATCTGAAATTGAATTAATTAAT
Organism: Methanothrix sp.; assembly: GCA_003857025.1. GTDB lineage: Archaea > Halobacteriota > Methanosarcinia > Methanotrichales > Methanotrichaceae > Methanothrix. Next base: position 1,749 of record RPOO01000015.1, on the reverse strand, counting down.
CAAAATGGCTATTTAACAAATAATAATTATCCAGTAATTCATATATTAGCATCTGAGCTCTCCGAGATGGCATTAATTTCCCCTCCGGATATTGCTAGATATCTACCAGCGTTCCTTTCAGTAATTTTTCTCAATATATTCATTTTCCTTCTCGCCGGTGAATTAGTTCCTGATAAAAAAGTTGCCATTCTTGCTTCCGCAACGAGTAGCGTAATGTTATTTAACAATTTGCATGTGCAAATTTATCCGCATTTTTTTTCAACTATTATGTTTTCTCTATTTTTCTACATATATTTCAAGTCGAAACGGAAGAAATCATTGGAGCTAATTCTGATTCAATTATTATTGCTTTTGGTATTTCCATTTTCACATCCATCAAGTTCGTTGGCATTGATCTTCATATTATTTGCATTAACATTAGCCGAAATAGCCTACTGTAAGCAATATAATTTGGACCTCTCCATTAGAGATATGTCAATAAATAGTATTCTATTTTCTTTAATAATATTGATTATGTGGGTAATGGCTAGCAGATTGTTTGATAGCGGAATCAATAATATATTAGGAAATATCTTGCAGCCCTGGCAGAATGGACAATTAAATGTTGCCGTCGAAATTGCATCTAATCTGACCTTTGTAGAATCATTAGAGTATTTTTTGAAGATGTATGGTGATACACTTGTATGTATATTCGCATCTATTATGTTCTCTTCGTTTATTATTTTTAAATTTGCTAATAAAATTAAAATAGACAAATATGTATTTTTTTTGTCAATAATGATTCTTATAACCATCCCTATTGAATATTTCTTTTTCTTTGGAGTTAAAATTCAAGCAATTGGCAGATTGCTAAATCTCCTATATGCATTGATTTTTGCCCCAATTGCATTGGGGTGTTTGCTTAAAGATAATTACACAAATAAAGGCATCTTTTTTTCGAGTCTATTAATTTTATTTTTGCTCATTGTGAGCATTTTATCTATATATAGTTCACCATGGACGTATTCAGCTAGCTGGCATGTAACTGACATGGACGTGACGGGTTCAAGTTGGCTTCTAAATAATAAGAACCCGGACCTTCTTGTAGATCCCATGGCACTCAGTTTGTTTCTTGTTCCCGGTAAATATGGGCTTATTCCGGAACATTTTGGATATGATTTTCATAACAAGAGCCTGCGGGATTCATTCTCGCAAAAATGCTATATATGTATTACAAAGCGATGCAAATTAATTAATTTATATCCTGTATTAGTTAAAGCGAAATTAAATCTTAAAGGCGGATGGGGATTTAATGCGGATGATTTTCTTAAGCTTGAAGAAGATCCTAGCGTATTAAAGTTATATTCGAACGGAGAATTTTATTCAACTGCAATTTTGTAAAAGAATTAAGCCTGTTAATTTTGGCAAACAAATGAGTTCCTTTTAACCTAAGCTCCCGGATTTGGTAGGCGCATCAAACTGGCTATCTCGATGCAATTTCCATTATTTCAAAAAATAACCTCAAATATGCCCATTCACAGCCCATTTGCAAGGCAATATGTGCCCACAAAAAGATTATAGCATCATGAAATCCAAAGATAGAAGATTTATGCCAAAGAATGCCGGAAATGATGCCCAGACAGAATGCATTAAAGCCGACATGAAAAATTATGACGAAAAAATATTGAATCACCCTAACTTTGCGCCCACTCTTTCGGGAGCTTAGGTTTTAAATGATTTCACATATTCTGTAGGATACGAATCAACATG